>CAJMBB010000018.1 GCA_905211615.1 uncultured Collinsella sp.
CCGACCGCTACATCGCCGACCGCTTCCTGCCCGACAAGGCCATCGACCTGGTCGATGAGGCCGCGAGCCGCCTGCGCATGGAGCTCGACAGCATGCCGGTCGAGATCGACGCCACCACGCGTCAGCTCACCCAGCTGCAGATTGAGGAGCAGGCGCTCATGAAGGAGACCGACGACGCCTCCAAGGAGCGTCTGGAGGCCCTGCGCCAAGAGATTGCCGAGGTCCAAGAAAAGCTCAACGTGCAAAAGGCCGGCTGGCTCAACCAGAAGAACGCCATCGACCACGTGCAGGAGCTTAAGGGGCAGCTCGACGAGGCCAGAAGCGAAGAGGAGCGCGCGACGCGCAACGGCGACCTGGGCCGTGCGTCCGAGCTGCGCTACTCCGTGATTCCGGGTTTGCAGCAGCAGATTCAGGATTCCGAGGCTGCGCTCGAGGCACAAAAGCAGCAGGACGGCGAGGGCCTCAACGAGCAGGTGACCTCCGATGAGGTCGCCGAGGTCGTGAGCGCCTGGACCGGCGTGCCCGTGTCCAAGATGATGCAGGGCGAGCTCGACAAGCTCAAGGGCCTGGAGGGCGAGCTGCATAAGCGCGTCATCGGCCAGGACGAGGCCGTGTCCGCTGTGGCCGCGGCCGTGCGTCGCAGCCGTGCGGGCCTCTCCGACCCGGACAAGCCCATCGGTAGCTTCTTCTTCCTGGGCCCCACCGGCGTAGGCAAGACCGAGCTCGCCAAGGCGCTGGCCGAGTGCCTGTTCGATGACGAGCGCGCACTCGTGCGTATCGACATGTCCGAGTACATGGAGAAGTTCAGCGTCCAGCGTCTGATCGGTGCGCCCCCGGGATACGTGGGCTACGACGAGGGCGGTCAGCTTACCGAGGCCGTGCGCCGTCGTCCGTACTCCGTGATCTTGCTCGACGAGATGGAGAAGGCCCATCCGGATGTCTTTAACGTGCTGTTGCAGGTGCTTGACGACGGTCGTCTGACCGATGGCCAGGGTCGCCAGGTGTCCTTCAAGAACACGATTATCATCATGACGTCCAACGTGGGCTCCAAGGCCATTGCCGATCTGTCCGGTAAGGACGAGGAGGAGATGCGCCATCAGGTCGACACCGCCATGGCTCAGACCTTCCGCCCCGAGTTCCTCAACCGTATCGACGATATCGTGGTGTTCCATCCGCTCGGCATGGCGCAGATCGAGAAGATCGTCGACATCCAGCTCGCCGACGTCCGCGCGCGTCTGGCCAAGGAGCGCATGACGCTTGCCATCACCCCGGCGGCCAAGCAGCTGCTCGCCGTGGGCGGCCTGGACCCCGTGTTCGGTGCCCGTCCGCTCAAGCGTCTGGTGCAGCGCGAGGTCGTGGATGCTATCGCGGCGGCCATCATCGACGGCACGGTGCGCGAGGGCGATCAGGTGACGGTCGATGTCGACAAGGACGGCGGCTTTACCGTCGTGTGCGACAACACCCCGGCAGCCACCTACGAGGTCCCCGACGCCGAGTAGATTTTGGGACATGCCTTAAAAACGGCCAGTCGTCTCTAAACGCCAAGGGCGGCGGATCCAATTGGGTCCGCCGCCCTTTTTCGTGCGACAATCGATGATGCCGAACGGATGCGATGTAAGGAGCTATGCAGATGAAAGACGAGATCAAGACAAGCGCGCCGGCGCCCAGGCCCACGTCCAAACCGGCGCCCAAGCCGCGCGACCCCTACATCCGTGCCGAGAACGAGGACGATGACGGTTACGACCCCTACAGCGATCGACGCCCCGAGCGCGAGCCGATGTTCGAAGCTGACCCGTGGCGCTAATTGCATCAAGTAGCTAATTTGGCGATGATTTTCTGGGACGGGGTAGTCAAAAAAGTCCCGTCCCAAATCGACTGCCCAGGGAGTCGCATTCGAGCTTGGTTGTCCTCTCAACCACTCGGCATCCTTCGAGCAGTAATAGTGTAAAAATTTGCTTAAGTGTTAATCAAGTCAGACATAATCTTGCTCTCTAATTAATCAAGAATCGCTATAATTTTGATTAGATAGAGAGCAAGATTGGAGAATCATGGCATTCAACGACTTGATCGCCCAGAAAATAAAGGACTTTGAACAGCAGGGGGTTCCGCAGGTCTTTGAGCGAGACCTTGATCTAGGAAACCCACAGGAGCCAAAGCGCGACAACATCGTAAATGTGATTGTGGGGGCCCGCCGTTGTGGAAAGACGTATCGCTTGTATCAGGAGATGCGGCGGCTTCAGAGCCGGGGCGTCGAGCTTGACCGGATGCTTTACTTCAATTTTGAGGATGAGCGCTTGCGCCCGTATGAGCCATCGCTGCTGGCGGACGTGCTCGACACGTTCTATGCGCTGTATCCTGCTGCTCGAACCGAGGGCGCTTACATTTTCTTTGACGAGATCCAAGAAATTCCCGAATGGGGTGCGTTTCTGCGGCGTGTAGTCGATACGGAGAAAGCGACCGTCTATGTGACGGGATCTTCTTCTAAGATGCTGTCCTCAGAACTTAAGAGCGAGTTCAGGGGTCGTTCTCTTGTGCGAGAGCTTTTTCCGTTGAGTTTTTCGGAATACGTTCGATATAAGACGGGGAACGTTCCCGAGCCAGATGCGACCTTTTCCCCGAGCGATGCAGCGCTGCTTCGACATCATCTGATCGGGTATCTTGAACAAGGGGGATTCATCGCGACACTTGAGCAGACGCCTGCAGACGCGATTCAGCTGTTACAGGAATATGCTTCGCGAACGGTCGCCATGGACGTCGTTGAACGTTACGACGTCAGGAACCCTCGCCTGGCATCGCTGTTCTTGACGCGGTGTATGGCATCTTCGGGACGAGAGCTGTCAGTGAACAAAGTGTACAACGAGTTCAAGAGCAGACAGATACCCGTCAGTCGTAATTCGCTCAGCGATTTACTTGAGTATTATGAGGACGCTTACCTGTTATTTTCTGTGCCGGAGTTCACGCGTTCACTGGCAAATAACATGCGGTCTGCGTCTAAGGTCTACGCTGTCGACCCTGCGATGTTTGGAGCATTTTCTCCCGCATCGGCATTGGACCAGGGCCAGAGGCTCGAGACCGCAGTGTTCAATGCGCTAAGAAGAAGGACTCCCGCGGTGAGGACCGGCTCGGTCTGCCGCCTGCTAATCAAAGAGAAGAGCAAAAGCCATGAGGTGGACTTTGTGGCTGGGGACGCGCTTCTCATGCGGGCTTATAGCCTGATTCAGGTGAGTGCGGATATGGCAAGTGAGAAAACGCGCGAGCGCGAAATTGCCGCGCTTGATGCCTCGATGGCCCAGTTCGATCTTGGCGAGTCGGCAATCGTTACCATGGATGAACAGACCGATATTCCATGCGAGCACGGTGTGGTACACGTTATGCCCGCATGGAAGTGGCTCCTTGCCTAATCATCTATGGACCTGTGGGGTCAGGACCTCCTGGCTCCTTCATCACAGTTGGGGAGCACCTTGCTGCGCCAGGCTAGTCCTGGGCTTTGATGCTCGGCAGCAGGATCTGCGCGAGGTAGTCGGTCTCGAGTTTGGTCGCGGCGTCTGCGTTTCCGTCTTTGCCGACCAGCACGTTCTTGATCTGGCTATAGGTATAGCGGTTGCCGGTCGTGAGCTCGACAAGCTCAATGGCCGTGTCCATGGGGTAGGTCGACACGGGATTCTGCGTCCGTCCGTTGATGGTCTGGGGCACCACGTACGGATAGACGGGGCCGCTGGCGTAGACGGTATAACCGTTGCCTAGATTGGCCGCGCCCAAAACCGTATCGCCCTCATCGGGCGTAAAGCTCTCGCCCTCGCGCACCGCGACGAGCGTCACAATCGGCGTATCGCTGTCGCCGGCAAGATAGATGCATAGCGTGCTGCCATTTTGCCAAGTCTCGACCTTGCCGTACCACTCGACGGGGATATCGAGCTGGTAGAGGTCGGTTGCCTTGTGACGGGCGTCGGCATCGCGGGCCGCCTGTGCCTTTTGCGCGCTCACGGCATTGACGGCGGCGTCGCGCCGCGCGGTTGCCGCCTGCTGGAGCACCTTGGCGGTGGCGGCGGAGCTCGCGCCTCCCTCCTTGGCATATTTGGCGGCGGCATCGATCTGGTCGTCGGTTACCGTGTCGGCCGAAGGCACCTTGAGCTTAAAGGCGGCCTGGCTGCTTAGGTCCTGTCCGTCGCTCTTGATCGTGACCTGCGCCTTGGTGGTCGGCACGGTATAGACGGTGCCGTCGGACGCGATGGGGGAGGCGGCAATGGAGAGCGTGTAGTCACCGGGTAGCAGTTTGATGCCACGGCCGTGCTCGTCAACATAGAGTGTTTCGCTCACGGAGGATCCGTCAGAATCCTGGCCACTCACCTGTACGGGAATCTTGGAGCCGGCGGAACAGTCGAGCCCCGCGGCATGCACACCAATCTGCACCGACATCATCGTGTGGGCATTGGCGGCGGCGGTGGCAGCCTGCTCTTGTTGATATCCGTTCCAGGCAGCATAGCCTGCACCGCCGGCGACGAGCGCGACGGCCACGACACCGGCGACCAACAGATTGCGGCGCTTGGGCGACATCTTGCGATGGCGAACCTCGGCCTCGCGTGCCGAGGGAACGGACGGCAGGGGAATATCGCCCATGGCGACGGTCTCGTCCACGGCTGGTGCGGAACCCAGGCCAGGAAGCTCGCGGGTCAGCGAATCCTCGGGCGGCAAGCTGTCGAGCAAGATGGTTTCCTCGCCCGTGTCGGATTCGGGCTGGTTGCCGGCCTCACATTCGGATTCCTCGTGCCCCGCCTCGACTTCGGTGGGCACGGCGCCATCGTCTTTTGCATCCTGATCATCGGGCTGCGCCTCGATTTCCGGCTCATCCTGCACATCAACGCCCGAATCGTCAAACGCAATCTCATCGAGTGAAATCCGGTCTAAGCTCTCCAAGGCCTCGGCGCAAGCTTCTGCATCTTGGGCCGCATCCTCTTGGCCCATCGTCTCATCTTTCATACATCCCCCAAGCTCAATATCGGGACAACAATGTACCCAAAAACAGGGTCATATAGAGCTGTCAGGCAATTGGAAATCTGATTTTATCTGTGCGAGAGGTTTTGAATATGTGCGTGGCTGCGCGCCGCAGCAAAAAGCCCCCGGAAAGCGGACAAATCGCTTTCCGGGGGCATGCAATACGTTGCATTGCGCGGAGTCGGCCAGGCGACTTCACATTCAAGCGGCATGTGCGCCGGGCATGTTACTCGGCGTGTGCGTAATCCACCTTGGCGCGGCGGGCGGTAGCCTTCTCCCAGTCGCTGGTGCCCTCAAAGACATCCTGCTTGTAGGGATTGCGGCCGAGCTTCTTGGCACGGTAGACGACGTAGATGATCGCGGCGATGTTGGCGACCAGCGCGGCGATGGAGACCGCGGTGGCAGCGGCGGGGTCGAGCGTGGAGTGGGTCACAAAGATAGACTCCTCCTGGAAGTACGGGAACACCTGGGCAAACATGCACCAAATGGCCAGCGTAAAGGCGCGGTTCTGGATCCAGCCTCCCTTGTTCCAGATAAAGGCGGCGACGGTGGGCGCCAGCAGCAGCGCAAATCCGCAGAACCAGGAGTGGGTGGGCAGGCAGTTGTAGGTGTAGCAGAAGTTCCAGATGTCGTAGGCGATGATGTAGACCCAGGTCATGTCGGGCCACAGCATGTCGGTCTTGTCCTCGGAGGCGTAGACGCTCCACCAACCGGTCATGCAGAAGATGTTGATGATTCCGGCGATGCCGTTGAACACGTTGTTCCAGCCGGCCAGCTGCGTAGTACCTTCGGAGGTGACCCAAGTGGACTTGCCCAGGACAAAGAAGTGATATGCGCTCTCGAAGTCGGACACGACGGCGATCATGATGTTGATGGCGACGATCACAAACGGCCACGCGCGGAACCAATGCGCCTTGCCGATCTTGCCCCACTGGTACTTAATGGCAATGAAGCCCCAGCAACCGGCCAGCGCCGCGTATACCTTGGCGTAGTGGAACCAGCTGTTCTGGTACACATGGGTGGGGTTGGTGAGCGCCCACTCGGCACCCTGCGAAACGCCGATGGCGATGGCGACGCAGTAGATGGTCATGGCCAGCGGAGCCACGCCAAAGATGATTGCCGCGCCCAGCTTGGTGCGGCGGCCGACCTCGTTGAGCACGATGAGGCCAATAAAGACCATGGCCCATCCGGCCCAGTGGGTAAGGGTATCGCTACCCCAAACATCGAACAGCATGCTGCTCTCCTTTCACACGCCCGCGGCCCCTCTTCTGATCGCGGGCAGTTTGGCCAAATGTCGTCAGTTCTGGGGCTTGCGCTCCGGATACTTGGCGGTATAGCCCTCGATGTGGAGTGTCGAGGCGATGATTTCCTTGACCGTCTCGTCGGGCACATCGGGGTGCGTGCGGATATACATCAACAACCCCATGATGAGGGTGTAGAACGTCTCGTAGACATGGTCGATGCGTAGCTCATGATGGGCGACAAAATCCACCACGGTGGTGTCGCAGATATACTGCGCCACACGCTGGACCACGTTGTGCAAAAAGCCGCCGTAGAGCGCGCCACTGCTTGAGGTGAGCGTACTCGGCAGTTCGTGGCCGCTGGCGACCAGACGCTTAAAGAGCGGGGCGACGGTGTCGAGCGCGCCCTCGATATCGCCGACGGTGCGGCCGGCGTTCCACTGCTCGAGCTCGGAGATAAAGCCGTCGATCGCCTCGTCCATAACAGCGGTGACGGCGGCGTCCATATCGGCGAAGTAGTGGTAGAACAGTGAGCGCGTGCAGCCGGCTCGCTTGGCCACGGCCGAGACGGATAGATGCGACACGCCCAGCTCGGAGCTTACGGTGCGTACGGCATCGAGGATCTCGCGACGGCGTTCGTCTCCCGTCAGGCGCTTTGCCGCGCTATCGGACGCAAGAGTGGCGTCGGCCACAGGGATATCTGAGTACGTGTCGCCCATGTTTTGCCGCCTTTCATCCTCTTTTGCCTGACCGTTCGCCTAACAGTCTTGAATATTGTTGACGGTTCGTCAATACTATTTTTGACACAATGTCAACAATGGCGGGTGAACGGCATGGGAGCATGCCAGGCCTGCAAAAAAAGAGGGGCGCTGCGGCCTCGTCGGGCTGCGGCAAGAGAAGGGACAACCATGATTCTCAACGGACCGGGGATTAGTTACACCGAGCCCGATACCGGCGCGGAGTTTGTGCCGCCGCTGCCGGAGCATCCGCGCGAGGCAATCGTCAAGCTGTGCGAGCACTGCACCAACCGTCTGCTGCATCGCGACGAGCTGCTGGGCTACGAGTACTGGTCGTTTGCCGAGGCCGCAACCGACGAGCAGGCCGAAGTGCTCTGCAAGATGAAGATGCGCCGCCCCTATACGCTGTCCGAGATGGTCAAGCTCACCGGCATGCCCGAGGCCGATATCGAGAAGATGCTCGACGACATGAGCTACACGGGCCTGCTCGAGTACAACTGGGAAAACCCCGAGCGCGCCAAGCAGTGGGTGCTGCCCATGCTGGTGCCGGGTTCCGCCGAGTTCCTCAACATGCGCGTAAGCCAGCTCGACGAGCACCCAGTCTACGCCAAGTTCTTTGAGCAGGCGTCCAAGGGACCGCTGTCCAAGGCCACGCCGATGGTGCCGCCTGGCGGTGCCGGCATCGGCATGCATGTAATTCCGGTCGAGAAGGCCATCGATGCCGCGAGCACGTCGGTGCCGATCGAGCATATCGAGCATTGGCTCGACAAATACGAGGGTAAATATGCCGCCAGCACCTGCAGCTGCCGCGCGAGCCGTCGCGTGATGGGCGAGGGCTGCGCCGATGACCCGGCCGATTGGTGCATTGCCGTGGGCGATATGGCCGACTATGTGGTCGAGACCGACCGCGGCCATTATGTGACGCGCGAGGAGGTCTACGACATCCTGCGCCAGGCCGAGGACAACGGCTTTGTGCACCAGATCACCAACATCGACGGCGAGAACAAGATCTTCGCCATCTGCAACTGCAACGTCAACGTGTGCTATGCCCTGCGCACCTCGCAGCTGTTCAACACGCCCAACCTGTCGCGCTCGGCCTATGTCGCCAAGGTCGAGAAGGACAAGTGCGTGGCCTGCGGTCGCTGCGTTGAGGTGTGCCCGGCCGGCGCCGCCAAGCTCGGCCAAAAGCTCTGCAGCAAAAAGGCGGGCGGTCGCGTGCCCGAGTATCCGCGCCAGGAGCTGCCCGACGCTACCAAGTGGGACCACACCAAGTGGTCGCCTAACTACCGCAACGACAACCGCATCGAGACGCATGAGTCCGGCACCGCTCCCTGCAAGACGGCCTGCCCCGCGCACGTTGCCGTTCAGGGCTATCTGAAGCTCGCGGCTCAGGGTCGCTATGACGAGGCCCTAGCACTCATTAAGCGCGAGAACCCGCTGCCCGCTATCTGCGGCCGTGTGTGCAACCGTCGCTGTGAGGATGCCTGCACCCGCGGCCGTGTGGACGCCGCCGTGGCTATCGACGAAGTCAAGAAGTTTATCGCCCAGCGTGATCTGGACGCAGCGACCCGCTATGTCCCGCCCGTGGTGACTCCGACGCGTGCCGGCGGCTTCGACCAGAAGATCGCCATCATCGGTGCCGGTCCGGCAGGTCTGTCCTGCGCTTTCTATCTGGCCGAGAAGGGCTACAAGCCCGTCGTGTTCGAGAAGAGCGAACGCCCGGGCGGCATGCTCACCTATGGCATTCCCAGCTTTAAGCTGGAAAAGGACGTTATCGAGGCCGAGGTCGAGATCATTCGCTTGATGGGCGCCGAGTTCCGCTATGGCGTGGAGGTCGGTCGCGATGTGACACTCGACGAGCTGCGCGCGCAGGGCTTTAAGGCCTTCTACGTTGCCATCGGCTGCCAGGGTGGCCGCCTTGCCGGCATTCCGGGCGAGGATGCCGAGGACGTGACCGTGGCCGTCGACTTCCTTCGCGAGGTTAACAGCGGCAAGATCGATACCCTGTCCGGCCGCACCATTGTGGTGGGCGGCGGCAACGTGGCCATCGACGTTGCCCGCAACGCCTGCCGTCTGGGCTCTGAGCACGTTGAGATGTTCTGCCTGGAGAGCGAGGCCCAGATGCCCGCCAGCGAGGAGGAGCGTCGCGAGGCCATCGAGGACGGTGCGCACATCAGCTGCGGTTGGGGCCCCAAGGAGGTTCACCTGGACGAGGCCGGCCGTGTGTGCGGCATCACCTTTAAGCGCTGCACGCGCGTCTACGATGACGAGGGGCGTTTTGCGCCCGAGTACGATGAGAACGATCTGCGTCGTGTCGATGCCGACCGTGTCGTCATGTCGATTGGCCAGTCCATTGCGTGGGGCGACCTGCTGGCTGGCTCCAAGGTGGAGCTTGGCCGCGGTCAGGGTGCCCTTGCCGATCCTCAGACCTACCAGACCGCCGAGCCAGACATCTTTGTGGGCGGCGACGTCTACACCGGTCCGAGTTTTGCCATCGATGCCATCGCCGCCGGCCACGAGGCCGCCGTGTCCATCCATCGCTTTGTGCAGCCGGGGTCCACGCTCACCATCGGCCGCAGCCAGCGCCGCTACACCGCGCTCGACCGCGACGATGTCGTGATCGAGAGCTACGACAACGCGAGCCGTGAGGTTGCCCACGTGGACCGCGAGCGCGAGAAGGCCGCGCCGTTTAGCGAGTACGTCGAGACCTTTACCGAAGAGCAGGTGCGCGCCGAGACCGCCCGTTGCCTGGGTTGCGGTGCCTCGATCGTCGACCCCAACAAGTGCATCGGCTGCGGCCTGTGCACCACCAAGTGCGCGTTCGACGCCATCCATCTGGATCGCGACCGCCCCGAGTGCTCAACGATGGTCAAATACGAGCAAAAGCTCCCGAGCCTTGGCAAGTATGCTTTAAAGCGTGCAATCAAAATCAAGTTCGGTCGTAAATAGGTAACCATGGCGGGTAAGGGGACGGCGCAGACTAGACTTCGCCGTCCCCTTGCTTTGAGTTTGCATCGCATCAACCGTTGTTGAAAGGTTTCTACCTTGCATGAATTGGGAATCGTTTACCACATCATTCGCGATGTCGAGAATGTGGCGCGCGCTCATGGCGTGCGTCGCGTTTCGAGCGTGACGCTGCTGCTGGGCGAGGTCTCGGGCGTCGTTCCCGGCTTGCTGCTCGACGCTTGGCGCTGGGCGGCGGATAAAAAGCCTATCACGCAGGGCGCGGAGCTTATCGTGGAGCCTGTCGAGGCCGTGACGCATTGCGAGGCGTGCGGCTGCATCTACGCGACGGTCGAGCACGGCAAGACCTGCCCCCATTGCGGTAGCGGCGAGACATACCTGCTGCAGGGCCAAGAGGTCATGATCAAACAGATCGAGACCCCCGACGAGGACCCGGCAGACACTGTTCCCGATGACCCCTCCGACGCCGTCGACGCCGCCAACCCTCTCTATATCGTCTAGCCCCTAGTCGTTGGGGACGTTTTTACATGACTAGTCAAACAAGAACGTCCTCAACAACTACTTGCGGTAGGCATAAGTCACGTTAATAGTCAAGTCATATCTGTTTAAACAAAATAGCGGTACGCAGGCGCATTAGAATGAACCTAAAAGCGGTCTTAACGAATAGTGCACCTTTATATGTCTTTGAAAGTAATCACAAATCACGTTTTAGCAGGCAATGAGCTGTAAACCGGCAACGTAATCAATTTGTAACAAACTTAGACGTTTAAACAAATAATGCAACCTTTTGCGAATTTAGCTATAATTCCACAATCCAAACAGGTATACTCCTTTCATGTCGTGTAGGAAATACGTAGACAAAAAGGAGGTTATGTGATGGTAAGTATTGTTCTTGCTAGCCACGGGGACTTGGCAGCTGGAATCAAGCAGACGGGCTCGATGGTCTTTGGCGATCAGCCGTCTGTTGCCGTGGTCTCGCTCGAGCCGAGCATGGGCCCCGACGATTTCCGTGCCAAGGTCGAGGAAGCAGTCGCTTCCTTCGAGGACCAGGAGCAGGTGCTCTTCCTCGTTGATCTGTGGGGCGGCACGCCGTTCAACCAGATCAGCGGGCTCATCGAGGGCCACGATTCCTGGGCTATCGTCACCGGTGTCAACCTGCCTATGCTCATCGAGGCATATTCGCAGCGCTTTGACGCAAAGAACACTGCACATGCGATCGCAAAACATCTCGTGACTGAGGCTAAGGCTGGCGTGCGTGTCAAGCCCGAGTCTCTGGAGCCCGAGGAGAAGAAGCCGGCTGCGGCCGCTGCTGCTCCCGCAGGCGCCATCCCTCCGGGAACGGTCATCGGCGATGGGCACATCAAGATCGCCCACGTCCGTATCGACACCCGTCTGCTTCATGGCCAGGTGGCCACCACGTGGACCAAGCAGATCAACCCCAACCGCATCATCGTGGTTTCCGACGGCGTTGCTCACGACGAGCTCCGCAAGACCATGATCGAGCAGGCTGCCCCTCCGGGAGTCCATGCCAACGTCGTGCCCATCAAGAAGATGGCCGAGGTCGTCAAGGACACGCGCTTTGGTGACACCAAGGCCATGCTGCTCTTTGAGAACCCGCAGGATCTGCTCAAGGCCATCGAGGCCGGCGTCGACATCAAGGAAGTCAACATCGGTTCCATGGCTCACTCCAAGGGCAAGGTCGTCGTCACCAACGCCGTCGCTATGGGCGATGACGACGTCAAGACTCTCGAGGCCCTCAAGGCCAAGGGCGTCAAGTTCGAGGTCCGCAAGGTTCCTTCGGATTCCTCCGAGGATCTCGACGCCATGTTGAAGAAAGCTAAGGCCGAACTGGCCGCTCAAGCATAGTAAAGGAGGGTCCGATACATGTCTGCAATCACTATTCTGCTTGTTGCGATTGTCGCGTTGCTTGCCGGTATGGAAGGCATTCTGGATGAGTTCCAGTTCCATCAGCCGCTCGTGGCATGCACGCTTATCGGTCTCGTAACCGGTCACCTTCAGGAGGGCATCCTCCTGGGCGGTTCGCTCCAGATGATGGCCCTTGGCTGGGCTAACGTCGGCGCCGCTGTCGCGCCTGACGCCGCTCTGGCCTCGGTCGCTTCTTCGATCATCATGGTGCTCGCCCTCAACGGTGGCGCCACCGATTCGGCCAAGGCCGTTACCACCGCTATCGCCGTCGCCGTCCCGCTGTCGGTCGCTGGTCTGTTCCTGACCATGATCTGCCGTACCATTGCTACCGCTATCGCTCACGCCATGGACGGTTGCGCCGAGAAGGGCGACTTCTCCGGCATCGAGCGCTGGCAGTATGCTGCCATCCTCATGCAGGGCCTTCGTATCGCCATCCCGGCAGTGCTTCTGTGCGTCATCCCGGCCGAGGCCGTTACCAACGCGCTTAACGCTATGCCCGACTGGCTGTCCGGCGGCATGGCTGTCGGCGGCGGCATGGTCGCTTCCGTCGGTTACGCCATGGTCATCAACATGATGGCCACCAAGGAGACCTGGCCGTTCTTCGTCCTCGGCTTTGTCCTTGCTGCCATCCCTCAGCTCACGCTGATCGCCCTTGGTCTCATCGGCATCTCCCTTGCCCTCATCTACCTTGGCCTTAAGGATCTGGCCAAGCAGGGTGGCGGCATGGGCGGTGGCTCCGGCGACCCGCTCGGCGACATTCTGAACGATTACGAGTAGGAGGGGAGTGATACATATGGCAGAGAACAAGATTCAGCTCACCAAGGCTGACCGCAAGAAGGTTTGCTTCCGTCATCAGTTCCTTCAGGGCTCGTGGAACTACGAGCGTATGCAGAACGGCGGCTGGTGCTTCGCAATGATCCCTGCGATCAAGAAGCTCTACACCAGCAAGGATGACCAGATTGCCGCTCTTAAGCGCCACCTGGAGTTCTATAACACCCACCCCTATGTTTCCGCCCCCGTCATTGGCGTTACCCTCGCCCTCGAGGAGGAGCGCGCCAACGGTGCTCCGATCGATGACGTCGCCATCCAGGGCGTCAAGGTCGGTATGATGGGCCCGCTCGCCGGCGTCGGTGACCCCGTCTTCTGGTTCACCCTTCGCCCGATTCTGGGCGCTCTGGGCGCTTCCCTGGCCATGTCCGGCAGCATCGTCGGTCCGCTGCTGTTCTTCTTCGCGTGGAACATCATCCGTTACGCTTTCCTGTGGTACACGCAGGAGTTTGGCTACAAGGTCGGCTCCTCCATCGCCAAGGACCTCTCCGGTGGTCTGATGGGCAAGGTCACCGAGGGCGCTTCCATCCTGGGTATGTTCATCATCGGCGCCCTGGTCGAGCGCTGGGTGTCCATTTCCTTCACCCCGATTGTCTCCACGGTCAAGCAGTCTGCTGGCGCCTTTATCGACTGGGCTAGCCTGCCCTCCGGTTCCGAGGGTATCAAGGAAGCGCTGACGATGTACAACTCCGTCGGTGCTACCGCCCTTGATCAGATGAAGGTCACCACGCTTCAGGCCAACCTCGATCAGCTCATCCCCGGCCTTGCCGCCGTGTGCCTGACCCTGCTGGTCTGCAAGCTCCTCAAGAAGAAGGTCAGCCCGATTGTCATCATCCTGGCTCTCTTCGCCGTCGGCATCATCGGTCGCTTCTGCGGCTTCATGTAAGCACGTTTCGGCTTAAGACCGAGAATTGCTAGGCAAGGGCTTTTGAGCCATTGAAACGGACCGCACCCGGTGGGTACACTGGATGCGGTCCGATTGTTTTATTTGGAGGGCGAGGCGCGCATGGCGCAATCTCAGAACAGCACGGTCGATCTGGCAACGCCGGCAACCTGCCTGATGGGGCTTACCAGCCACGGTAACGTGATGGTGGGCAATAAGGCGTTCGAGTATTACAACGAGCGCAATCCCGAGGATTATATTCAAATCCCGTGGGACGAGGTCGACTATATTGCCGCCGAGGTTTTACGCGGCACCAAGAAGATCACGCGTTTTGCCATCTTCACCAAGGACAACGGTCACTTTACGTTTTCGACGCGCGACGACAAAGAGACGCTGCGCGCTGTGCGCAAGTACGTGGACGAGGATAGACTCGTGCGTTCGCCCGACTTTATCGATGTGACGGCCAAGGGCGTCAAGAGCATCCCCTCCGTCATCAAAAACCTCTTCCACAAAGGTAACTAGCTCCTCATAAGTTGCGGTGGAATAGTTCCTAAATACGGCTTTAGATGCTTCAGACAGGAACTATTCCACCGCAACTTCGAAGTCTAGTCATGCGACGTATTGCGATGCAGTAAATCTGCTACACTAGTACAACATGCCTCCGTAGCTCAGGGGATAGAGCACCGCTCTCCTAAAGCGGGTGTCGACGGTTCGAATCCGCCCGGGGGCACCAGAGGAATATCGAGCCCGGTACCGCTATGGTGCCGGGCTCTTCTGGTCTGAGGGCAGGATTCGAGCCGTCGACACCCGCGTCACCAATTTCCCCGCGGGGGGAGTTTTCGAATCCGCCCGGGGGCACCAGAAATTTGCCGAGCCCGGTACCGCTACGGTGCCGGGCTCTTCTGGTTCATACTGTGTCAAAAACAAAGCGCCCGCTTGCTGGGGGAGCAAGCGGGCGCCTGTGAGCGAATATGTTTGCGGCGAAAGCCGCGATGAGCGGTGGGGTGGCGACTAGTTGGTCGTACCGGAATCGTCGCCCGTGCTCGTGCCCGAGCCCGAGCCCGAACCAGAAAGTGCGACCGTCAGCGTAATCGTGCTGTCGGTGGACTGCTTGCCGGTGGGGGAGACGCCCGTAACGGTGGCATCCTCGTTACCGCTTACGAGATTGCCGTTCTGGTCACAGAAGCCGATGTTATAGAACCCGGCGTTGTTGAGCGCGGTGACGGCGGCGGAGATGCTCTTGCCGTACAGGTTGCCCGGAACACTGGCCTTGCCGGACTTCTTGGCGATGACGACGGTGATCGTGGCGCCGGGCTTCTGCTTGCCGCTGGGGTTCCAGCTAATGACGGTGCCCTCGGTGACGGAATCGTTCTCCTGGTAGCTCACGTTGACGCCAAAACCGGCCATGTCGAGGGCGTTGCGTGCCTGGGCCTCGGTCATGTCGGTCAGATCGGGGACGGAGGTGGTGTCAGGACCGCTGGAGACCTTATACGAGATGGTCGTGCCCTTCTCGACTTCCTTGCCGGCATCAGTGCCCTGCTCAAAGACCTGGCCTTCGTCGGCCTCGTTGGCCTCCTCGGTTGCGTTGCCCTTCAGGCCCACGCTTGCCAGCGCGGCCTCGGCCTGGTCCTTGGTTAGGCCGACGAGCTGCGGAACCTCAACTTTCTCGGAGGGCTTGGGGCCCTTGGAGATCACCAGGTTCACCTTGGTGCCCTTGGTCTTCTTGGTGTTGCCGTTGGGCGTCTGCTCGGCGACCTTGCCCTCGTCGACATCGTCGTTGTAGCTTTGGTCGATGGTGCCGACCTCGAGGCCGGCTTCCTTGATCAGCTCGACGGCGGTCTGCTGGTTCTTGCCCAGCACGTCGGGCACGGTGACCTGCTCGCCGCCAAAGAGTCCTGTGGCAAAGGCCACCACGATGCCGATGACGGCAACGGCTGCTACCACGGCGGCGATGATCTTGTTCTTGTTGGATTTGGGCTTTTCGACCTCGTAGGAGCCGGTAGAGCCCGAAACCGAGCTACGGGCGGTATTCTGGCCGCTCACGCCCGAAACGGGACGCACCATGGCGCGCGTCTGATCGGAAAGCTCGCGAGTCTTGGTGGCGCCCAGCTCACCGGGGGCACCGATGATGCGCGTGGGCTCCGAGACGTTGACGGCACGGCCCGACAGGTAGCTGTTGAGCACCTGACGCAGCTCGTCGGCGGTCTGGAAGCGGTTTGCCGGGTCTTTCTCCATGCACTTGAGGATGATGCGCTCAAGGTCGGCGTCGACACCGGAGTTGATCTGGCTCGGCGGAATAGGCAGCTCGTTGACCTGCTTGAGTGCGACCGAGATAGCGTCGTCACCGTCAAAGGGAACGCGGCCGGTGGCGCACTCGTACATCACGACGCCCAGCGAGTAGATATCCGAGGTGGGGCCGAGGTCCTGACCGCGGGTCTGCTCGGGGCTGACGTAGTGAGCGGTTCCCAGCACGTTGTTGTCTTGCGTGAGGTGGCTGTTCTTGGCGCGCGCGATGCCAAAGTCCATGACCTTGATGTTGCCGTCGGGCAGCACCATGATGTTCTGCGGCTTAATGTCGCGGTGGATGATCTCGTGCTTGTGGGCGACCGAAAGCGCGGAGCTGATCTGCGAGCCGATCTGGGCGACCTTCTTGGGGTCGAGGGCGCCGTGGCTCTTGATGCCGCTCTTAAGGTCGGTGCCGCGCAGGTACTCCATGACGATGTAATAGGTGTCGCCGTCCTTGCCCCAATCGTAGACGCCCACGATATAGGGGGAGGAGAGGCCGGCTGCTGCCTGGGCCTCCTGCTTAAAGCGTGCGGCGAAGGTCGCGTCGCCAGCATACTGCGGCAGCATGATCTTGACGGCTACCGTGCGGTCGAGAACCTGGTCCTGTGCACGGTAGACGGTCGCCATGCCGCCTGTTCCCACCTTATCCTTGAGGAGGTATCTTCCCCCGAGGACCCTCTGTTCCATTCCTGCTCCTAACATAACTATTCGCTCAACGATGTGTGTAGTACCTACGATGTGGCCGCTGGGGCCGTGTAACGCGTTGCCGCTAACCCTTAGGCCGCGGCGCGCCTTGGGTGTCCGATTCGATCATGGGCATCACGCTCCCTGTGCGGCAAGCGCCGCGGTCAGGACGATACCGGCGATCTTAGCGGCCTCGACGTCATGCTTGTCGAAATCCTCCAAGGCCACCGAGATGGCGACCGTGGGTGAATCGTAAGGTGCAAAGCCAACGAACATCGAGTTGACGTTGGTGCCGCCGGTCTCGGCCGAGCCGGTCTTGCCGGCGACCTTGACGCCGGGGATCTGGGCATCGGTGCCGGTGCCGGACTGGACGACGGCAAGCATGGCCTGCTTGACCTGGTCGGCCGTGGCGGAGCTGACGGCCTGACCCAGCGAGCGGGACTGCGTGGTCTTGACCACGGTTCCGTCCGGGGCGAGTACCTGGGCTACAAAGTACGGGTCCATGACCACGCCGCTGTTAGCGATGGCGGCGGCAATCACGGCGTTTTGCATGACGGTGGTCTGCGGGCCGGGCGTGTGGTCCATGCCGACAGGCTGGCCGGCGCCGGCCCAGGCGGTCTCCCACTCGGTCATGAGCGACGGGTCGGCCATGATGGAGGCCGCGGAGGTCAGGTCCTGGCCGAGCTTTTGGCCGTAGCCAAAGGCGTTGGCAAACTGCACGAGCGTATTTGCGCCAACTTCGTTTGCCACCTGCCCAAAGACGACGTTGGAGGACACGGCAAAGGCCTGCTGCAGGCTGATGGTGCCGTAGCTCTCGTTGGCAGAGTTGGTGACCGGTGCGTTGCCGATGTCCATGGAGCCGGGCGCCTGGTAGGTGCTGGTAAGGCTGGCGGTACCGGTCTCGAGTGCCGCGGAAAGCGTAACGACCTTAAACGTTGAGCCCGGCGTGTACAGCGCGTCCATGGCGCGATTGTACATGGAGCCGTCCTCGCCGCCGCCCGTCTGCAGCAGGGCATCGATGTTGGTGTTGTCGTAGGTGGGCGAGCTGGCACATGCGAGCACCGCGCCGGTACGCGGGTCGATGACCACTACAGCGCCCTTAAAACCCTTGAGCGCCTGCTCGGCAGCCGTCTGGATGCGCGAGTCGATGGTGAGTTTGGCGGTGTTGCCCGGCTGGGTCTGGCCCGCGAGCGACGCGATGGCGTTGTTCCAGCTGGAGTAGTCCTTAGAACCGGTGAGCGTGTCGTTCATGACGCTCTCGATGGCGGTGGTGCCATACTGCTGGCTCACGTAGCCAACCACGTGTGCTGCCAGGTTACCGTTGGGGTAGGAGCGTACGTAGGTGCCGTCCTCCTGCTGCAGCGACTCGGCCAGCGTCACGCCGTCGGACGTGATGATGGAGCCGCGCTGGATGTACTTGGAGCGGGCGATGGTGTGGTTGTTGGTCGGCATGTCCTGATAGTCCTTGGCCTTAATGACCTGGACATAGGTGAGGTTGCCGATAAGGATGGCGAACAGCGCCGTAAAGGCGAGCACCGCGCGGGTTAGACGGTTGGCGAGCGCCACGCGGCCGAGCACACCGGATTCAGGCGTGTCGAGCAGGCGACGGCGCATGCGCGAGCCGACGGAATGGCTGGCGCTGCCGTAGGAAGACGAGGTGGCAAAGCGCGTGCCCGTCGGGGCGGCGGCAGATGCGACCTGATCATCGGTGATGGCGGCCATGGTGCCGGTGCCGGTAAGCTCGGCCTCGCGTCCGGTCGCCTCGTCACCGGCGCGCAGCAGGAGCGCGACGATGATAAAGCTCGCCAGCAGAGAGGAGCCGCCCTGGCTCATAAAGGGCAGGGTGACGCCGGTCAGCGGGATTAGGCGGGTTACGCCGCCAACGATCAAGAAGGCCTGGAAGCTGATGGCTGCCGTAAGACCGGTGGCGCTAAAGGCGGCAAGGTCGGACTTTGCGCGGGCAGCTGTGGTCAGGCCGCGAACGGCAAAGAGCATAAACAGGATGAGCACGGCGCCGCCGCCCAAAAGGCCCATCTCCTCGCCGATAGCCGAGAAGATAAAGTCGGACTCGACGACAGGGATGTTGTTGGCCATGCCGTTGCCGATGCCAACACCGACCAGACCGCCATCGGCAAGCGAGAAGAGCGACTGGACGATCTGGTAGCCCTGGCCCTGGGCGTCCTTAAACGGATCGAGCCAAACCTGGAAACGCACCTGAACGTGAGACAGGAACTTGTAGGCGCCCACGGCTCCAACGGCTAAGAGCGCAAGGCCGATAACGACATACGAAAAGCGCCCCGTGGCAACGTAGAGCATCAGCAAGAAGATGGTGTAGAACAGCACGGCCGAACCCAGGTCGCGTTCGAAGACGACGACGAGCAGGCACACACCCCACACGGCAAACAGCGGCAGCAGCAGTCGCAGGCGAGGGATCTTAAAGCCCAGGATCTTGCGGTTGGAGATGGAGAGCAGCTCGCGGTTCTCGGCCAGGTACCCGGCCAGGAACAGCACGATAAAGACCTTGGCGAACTCGCCGGGCTGGATGGTAAAGCCCGCGATGCGAATCCACAGCTTGGAGCCCGAGATCGTGGTGCCGATAAAGATAGGCAGCATCAGCAGAATGATGCCGATGATGCCAAAGGTGTACTTGTAGCGCATGACTACGTCGAGGTTTTTGACCAGTGCGAGCGTTCCCACCATGAGCGCCACCGAGACAAACAGGATGATGAGCTGTGAGATGGCGAGAGCGGGGGCGAGACGCGTCACGAACGTGATGCCGATGCCCGAAAGTATAAATACGATGGGTAGGATGGCGGGGTCGGCGCCGGGCGCCAAGATGCGCACGGCGATATGTGCCGCAGCGAAGGCGGCAAAGAGGCCGATCGGCACGGCGAGCGTCTCAAAGGAGATGGCGGCGCCCGCGGTGAGCACGTACATCGCATACAGCAGGATGACGGGGAACGCCGAGGCGATGAGCAAGAGCAGCTCGGTGTTGCGGCGACTCATAAGCGGCACTCCCTTTCTAGTTCTTTTCGGAGGCTTCGGCCTCGGCGGACTGTTCGGCGGTTTTCTCGGAATCTGATTCGGAGGTCGATCCCTGATTGGTGTTGTCGCGAATCGTTTGCGCGTCGATCACCTGGCGGGTCTGCTCCTCATCGATCTGGTGGCGGTACTTGGATATCGTGTCCTGCGCATCGTCGACACTTGTTTGCGGAATGCCCGCCTTGAGTCGGTTTTGCGTGTCTTCGGGCAGGTCGGACAGCTTGATGCTGGTTTCGCTTTCGAGCCAGTGGAGCTTGAGTCCGAGCGGCTTGCCGGGCAGGCCGCGCCAGACGGCGACATTGCCCTGGTAGGTACCCAGGTAGTACGAGCCGGTGACACCCGTGTAGGCCCAGATGCCAGCTGCCAGCACAAAGACGAGGGCCAGAATGGCGGCGATAGTAATGTTGCGGCGACGCACGCGCTGCGCCTCGCGCATAACGCCAT
This sequence comes from uncultured Collinsella sp., assembly GCA_905211615.1. Lineage (GTDB taxonomy): Bacteria > Actinomycetota > Coriobacteriia > Coriobacteriales > Coriobacteriaceae > Collinsella. The sequence goes on from CAJMBB010000018.1 coordinate 20,028, forward strand.
CGTCAACCAGGTCAACGACTACTACGGTCACGTTGTCGTGGCCGCCGGCGGCAAGCGCCGCGTCCACTAGGTTGTCGACGCAGATTTGCGCGGTTGAGGACTGCGTGGCGATGTTCTCGATATCGCTATCGGGAATCATGCTCGAGAGGCCGTCGGAGCACAGGATCAGGCGGTCGCCTTCCTCGATATGCAGAGTGAAGTGGTCGGCATACATGGCGGGGTCCGAGCCCAGTGCGCGGGTGATGACCGAACGGTTGGGGTGGACGCGAGCCTCGTCTGCCGTGATCTCGCCGGCGTCCACGAGCTCCTCCACGTAGGAGTGGTCGCGGGTCACGCGGATGAGCGTGCCCTCGTGGAGCAGGTAGGCGCGAGAGTCACCCACGTGGGCGATGGCGAGCGTGTCGTTTTCGATATAGGCGCAAGTGGCTGTGCAGCCCATGCCGGGCTTGCCCAGGCCATTCAAGGCAGCCTCGATTACGGCGG
>CAJMBB010000019.1 GCA_905211615.1 uncultured Collinsella sp.
CGACACGGCCGCCAGCTACGGCAACGAAGAGGCGGTCGGGGCCGCCATTCGTGCGAGCGGCCTGCCGCGCGACGAGGTGTTCGTGACGACCAAGCTGTGGATGTCGGATGTGAGCTACGAGGGGGCCAAGCGCGGCTTCGACGCGTCGCTCAAGCGGCTGGGGCTCGACTACGTCGACCTCTACCTCATCCATCAGCCGTTCGGCGACGTCTTCGGCGCGTGGCGCGCCATGGAGGAGCTCTACGAGCAGGGCGTTATCCGCGCCATAGGCACAGCTAACTTCTACCCCGATCACCTCGCAAACCTTATCTCGTTCAACCGCATCGCCCCCGCCGTGAACCAAGTCGAGTGCAACGTGTTCTTCCAGCAGCGCGAGGCACAGGAGTATATGGCCGGCAAGGAGGTAGCCATGGAGGGCTGGGCGCCCTTTGCGGAGGGCAGAAACGACCTCTTCCGCAACGAGGTCCTCGCTCGCATCGGCGAGGCGCACGGCAAGACGGTCGCCCAGGTCGTGTTGCGCTGGCTGCTGCAGCGCGGTGTGGTCTGTATCCCTAAGAGCACGCACCGCGATCGCATGGAGCAAAACTTCGACGTCTTCGACTTCGCGCTGGGCGACGACGAGATGGTCGCCATCGCCGCGCTCGACACCGGGCGCAGCGCGTTCTTCGACCACCACGACCCCGCCACCATCGAATGGATGTCCGGGCTCGTGCGCAACGTGTAGACGAGCGGTCAGACCGCACTGATAACTTACTAGGAGGAATTGCCATGAACTCATTCACGTACGACTACCCGGTCAGGAACTACTTCGGCGAGGGGGCTATGGACCAGGCACTCGACGCCGAGATGGGTGCCATGGGCAGGACAGTGATGCTCGCCTACGGCGGAGGCTCGGTCAAACGAACCGGCGTCTACGGCCACGTGGTCGATAAGCTCACGAGCGCGGGCAAGCGCGTCGTGGACTTCGGCGGCATCATGCCCAACCCGACCTACGAGAAGTGCCAGGAAGGTGCCGCACTCGCACGCGAGGAGCAGGTCGACTTCATTCTCGCCGTCGGCGGCGGGTCGGTCTTCGACTGCTGCAAGGTGGTCTCCGCACAGGCGATGCTTGACAAGGACATCGAGACATTCGAGCACGCCGACGGCAAGATGCCGAGCTCGTTCATCCCCATGGGCTGCATCGTTACGCTCTCCGGCACGGGCGCCGAGCAGAACAACGGCGCCGTCATCACCAACGAGGAGACGCACGTGAAGGGCGCCTTCTTCGGCGCGTTGCCCTCGTGGGCGGCGCTTGACCCGGCACTCACGCTCACCGTACCGCACGCGCAGTTCATGAGCGGCGCGTTCGACACGCTCTCGCACTGCATGGAGAGCTATTTCGGTAGCCCGCGCGAACGCAATGTCACCGACGACATCAACCTCGCCATCCAGCGTAACGTCATCCGCAACATGCGGATCATCGCGGACGACGACCAGAACCTCGATGCCAGAAGCGAGCTCGTATACGACTCCGCCATGGCCGAGAACGGCGTGCTCAAGATCGGCAAGTCAACGGACTTCCAGGCGCACATGATCCAGCACCAGTACGGCGCGTACACCCACACCAACCACGGAATGGGCCTCGCGGTCATCCACCCTGCGCTCTACCGCCACCTGGCCCCCGAGGCGCCCGCGCAGTTCGCCCGCTGGGCACGCGAGGTGTGGGACGTCGACGCCAAGGGCAAAGACGACCTTACGGTGGCGCTCGAGGGCATCGACCGCCTGCAGACGTTCATCGGCGAGATGGGGCTTCCCACGAGCTTCGCCGAGATGGGATCCGACACGTCCGACGAGACGCTGCGCAAGGTTGCGGACACCTGCGTGCTCACCGGCGGCTGCGCCAAGAAACTGGAGCGCAGCGAGGTGTTCCAGATTCTGACCGAGTGCCTCTAGATCGGCGCTCGGTCCCGATCCGCCCGCGCCGAAGGAAACCGTACGACTCCGAGATGTCATCGTAATCGTAGGACCCGGCGAGCCCGCCGCGCCTGATGAATCCGTCGAAGTCGTCGTCGACGGCCCCCTGCTCGTCGAAGTAGGAGCGGTATTCGCCGAAGCTGAAGGGGAGGATGTGTACCTCCCCGTGGCGCCCTGTGAACAGGGTTGCCAGGTCCGAACTCAGGAGGAACGCGTTCGATCCCGTGAGGTAGATATCCCATCCGCCACGTGCGTGAATGCTGTTAATTGCTTTCTCGAAACCCTCGCACAGCTGCACCTTGTCGATGAAGAGACGGTTGCGGGTGCCCTCTTTGTGCCGCTCGATGATTTCGTGATACAGCGTGTGATACTCAAGCAGCGGCTCGTTGTCGAGGTCCAGCAGATCGATGTAGACGTTGTTGGAGGATGGGTCCCTCCGAGCAACGGAGGCGGAGAACGCCTTCATAAGCTCGGACCTACCAGAGCGGCGCATCCCCGTGATCACCTTGATGTCCCGGGTGCCCTCGAGCGCCCAAAGCCGCTCCATGTACGTATTGCGGTCGACCCAATCAATCATCAGCTCTTTCTCGGTTTCAAAACCGATAAGGAAATATGCGCAAGGGCGCGTCGGAGGGTAAGCCCCAGCCATGTCATGTCGGCAGAAGCCCTCGAGCGGCGGCACGACGAAGTCGAAATAGCCCTCGATTTCCCGCGGCGGGCCCCTCTTCGACATCTTGATGGTATATGCGACGTCGTACAACAGCGGCAATGCGTTCTGCTACGCTCCGCCTTCGGCATTGGAATCGCCCTTGCCCCGTACGGCAACGTAGCTCATAGGCGGAACGATCAGGATGCTCGGCTTGTCAGGCGGTTTGCCCGTGATGTTGTAGCGCACCGTAGACGCTGATGGAGACGGCTGCGCGCGGGCACGGGCGCGCCACCGCACTTCACAGCTTGTTTCTCAAGTATTTGGGACGCACACGCGGCGTTCAAAAATGCGGAGCGACTCCGCATGGCTCGAGACTGAGCCGAGGTGCCCTACTTCTCGCTCTCCAGCAGCCCCACGATGCGGTCGATGTCGACGGCAAAGCGAGGCCTTCCCTCGCGCTCGTAGCGGTCGAGGTATGCCTGGCACTCGGAGACGATGCGCTTGGTGTTGCCGTCGATGATGCGCTGGAGCGTCTCGTAGTAGGCCGAGCCCTCGGTCCTGAAGCGGCGCTGGTAGACCTTGGTTATGGGGAACATCTTGATGTAGGGGATGCGGTGGCGGCAGCCGGGGCGCGTCGTGGGGCGGGGTGGCAACGCAAAGTACTGGTCTTTGGGCACGTTAGGGGCGATGTTGGAACGCAGCGGCACGGCGAAGTCCCCGCGCTTCCCGCGGAAACGCAGCCTCACCACCACGATGCAGGGGCGATTGTGCTTAAGCATGAGCTCGCGGTCGCCCTCGACGAGGTCGAAGAAGTCCTGGGAGATGGATACGATCTTCATCGGTTACGCCCCCTTCATACGAAGCGGGGCCCGCATCGCTGCAGGCCCCTACAGGTGGGCGATATTCTACGCCTTGCGGCACCCCGTCGCCCACGGAGGTTAAACGTACACGTAAGCCGTACTCTGAAAGCCGCGGCTTCCGGCAAGTAGTTTATACCACGAAAGGTCGCTTTCAATGCGCATAGCTCGCAAAATAACACTCGCTGGGCCGTCACCCCTGGCAGTTACCCTCCAATCTTCATTGGAGTCAGCAGGTCAATTCATACAGTTATGGGGGTGTATCCTAAAGGGAATCAAATTTACACCCCCATAACTAAGGAATTTTCTATTCCCACTCAATGACTAGAGCCCTGGTGTAATTGGCTGGATCACCGTTCCGGGAACCGGTATCGACCTACCTGTCCGTCAAGCTCCTTCTTCAGCTCCAGCCTTGTATCTGACTCGCGCCGCTATAAGCGAAAACCGAAGAGATGCGTCTTAGCCAGGAAAATGAGGTTAGCCTTATCTTACTGCATGATTCGTGTGTTATAGTTAGATGGCTCTAACTGTTTGGGGGCGATAGCCATGTACGAACGCAAGGGCTTCTGGGACAAGAATGCCGGTCGGTACGACCGTTTCATGCGAAAGGACCGGGCGGCGTATGAGAAGATGTATGGGCTTATCCGGCCGGTAGTGAAAGCAAAAACCGTACTGGAGGTTGCCACCGGCACGGGGCTTATCGCAAAGAACATCGTGAATGCGGCGGCGCACATCGAGGCTACAGACGCTTCTGCAGAGATGATCCTTGAAGCAAAGCGGGGCAATCAATCCGCAAAGCTGCACTTTTCCGTACAAGATATGTTCCGCCTGCCCTATGCACAGAAGTCCTTCGAAGTGGTGATCGTGTCCAACGCGCTTCACATAGTGCCGCATCCGGAAAAAGCCCTGCAAGAAATCAGGCGAGTGCTGAAGGACGACGGCGTGCTCATCGCGCCAACCTTCACCCACGCGGGGAACTCGGTTTCCGGCAAGGCAAAAGCCTTATTCATGAGTTTGGCGGGATTCCCCCTCCACAGCAGGTGGACAAGCGAGGAATACCTGCGTTTCCTGCGTCAAAACGGCTGGGCGGTGCAGAAAAGCGCGGTGCTGAAGGCCTCGTTCCCGCTGACCTATGCGGAATGCACGAAATCGAAGGGGCCAGATGTCTTTCTTTGAAAACACCCGCAAGCCCGTGGGCCTCGACGGAAAACTTATGGTTGCAATGATGAATCTAGGCCACAGCCCTGTGGCGCGGTGGGGACTTCGATTTCTACGACTTGCGCCAAATGCCAAGGTGTTGGATTGCGGCTGTGGCGGCGGGGCGAACATAAAACGGCTGCTGAAAAAATGCCCGCATGGCGTCGTCAAAGGCATCGACTATTCGCCCGTCAGCGTAGAGAAGGCTAGAAAGCTCAACCGAACTGCAATTCAGGAGGGGCGTTGCGCCGTTCTGCAAGGCAGTGTGGCGGATATGGTGTTTGAGGACGTCATGCGGGCATTTTTGCATCCATCCTGCACATGGCTATAGGCATGACGGTCATAGCGGCTGTGCTGGCGGCAATTATGACAGTTTTTATTCACTGAGGAAGAAACCTATGAAATGTAAAATTGAGAAAAACACCGTGCAGGAGACACTGATCCTCCCGCTGTATTCCCGGAAGCTGTGTACGGAGCTGTACCCGAACCTTTATAGGGATGAAACAGCGGTTCGTCTGCTCGACCAAATCGACTACGACTTTTCAGAAGCAGCGAAAAGCTCCCGCAGCCTGATGCAGCGTTTTGGTGCGCTGGAGGTGGCCATGCGGCAGGGTGATCTTGCTTTCGAGGTACAGGATTACCTGAAAGGCCACCCCAATGCGGCGGTGGTCAATCTGGGCTGCGGACTGGACAACACCGGCAGAACCTGCGACAACGGTAGATGCAAGATTTACAATCTGGACTTCCCGGATGTGATTGCCTTGCGGCAGCAGCTACTGCCTGCCGGGGATCGAGAACAAAATATCCCCTGCGACTTGAAAGACACCGCATGGTTTAGCAAAATCGATGCCTCCGGCGGGGCGGTGTTCTTTGCCTCCGGGGTGTTCTATTACTTTCTGACCCAGCAGGTCCGGGAACTGGTGCGGGGGATGGCGGATGCTTTCCCCGGTAGTGTGCTGGTCTTTGATGCTGCCAATCGGACGGCAGTAAAGATGATCGCAAAAACATGGCTTAAGACTGCAAAAATCAGGGATGTGGGGGCATATTTTGCGGTTTCGGATGCCGCCAAGGAAATCGGCACGTGGGACAGACGTCTGCAGGTCACAAGTCGCGGCTATATGCTGGGTTACAACGATTTGAGAGACCCTTCTGTCAGCGGCTTTTTCCGGTTTCTCGCAAGGGTCGGTGACAACGGGATGAAAATGCAAATCGTGAAAATAAGATTTTGAGAGACAAAAATGCAAAAGACGAGCGCTTCTTGTCGCCCAATTGGCAAGAAGCGCTCGTCTTTTCTTAACGCGTTGTATGGCGGAGAGAGCGCAAGTTATGCGAGCGCCCTTCTTGCCAGCTCGGCCGCGCCGAGGATTCCTTGGTCGCCGCCGCAGCCCGGGGCGCAGATGTAGCTCTCCATGTCCTTAAGCTCGGCGGTCTGGATGTAGCCACCCAGATATTCGAGGGTCTTCTTGCGGACGATGCCGTAGAGCTGCTCCTGGTGCATCACGCCGCCGCCGAGGACGATGCGGCGAGGCGAGTACATGAGCACGAGGTTCGCGCACATCTGCCCCAGATAATCCCCCTCGAGCGCCCACACCTCAGCGTTGTCCGCGAGCTCGGCCGCGGGCTTTCCCCAGCGCGCGGCGATGGCGGGGCCGGAGGCGAGGCCCTCGAGACAGCTCGCGTGGCTCGGGCAGACGCAGCGTCCCTCCTCGGTGGGACGGGTCCTTACCAGCATGTGGCCGGCCTCGGGGTGCAGCATGCCGTGAAGGAGCCTGCCCGCGCACATGACGCCCGCGCCCACGCCGGTGCCGATGGTCACGTAGACGGCGTCCTCGAGCCCCTTGCAGCAGCCGAAGACTACTTCGCCGAGGCAGGCAACGTTCACGTCCGTGTCGTAGGTCACCGGAATCCCGAGGGCGTCGGCGAACGCGGCGCGAAGACCATAGCCTCGCCACGCGAGCTTGGGCGTCTGGAGGATGGAACCGTAGCGCTCATCGTTGGGGTCGACGCAGGTCGGGCCGAAGGCGCCGATGCCCAACGCGTTCACATCGCGGGCGGTGAACCACTCGACCATTTGTGGGACGGTCTCGGCGGGCGTAAGCGTCGGGGTCTCCATACGGTCGAGAACCTCGCCGTCGCCGGACACCACGGCACAGACCATCTTGGTCCCGCCGGCCTCGAGGGCGCCGAGCCTCATTTGCTTTTCGCTCATGTGATCCTCCTTACAAAGGGACGCCCGCAGTCATGGTCAACCGCGGGCGCCCATAACGTTGGCTTGTTTCGAGGCGACCCTACCTGGGCACGCGGTCCTGCCTTGCGGCAAACGGGGCGAGCACGGCGTGCGGCTCGCTTTGGTACCAGTAGGCGACGGTGGAGATGTCGTCCTCGCGCTCGTAGAGCTTGATGTCGTCGTTGCCGAGGTCCTGGAACGTCACGCGCAGGTCCTCCTTGAACGAGATCGGGTCGGGAAGGTGCCACCTGTAGAGGCCGTGCCTGGGAAGTGCGTCGTCGTTGGTCGCGAGCATCGGGTTCGGGTTCGGCTTGCCCGCGCTGAAGCGGTCGCGCGTGGCGTCGCGCGTCGAGCGGTACGGGTAGCCGGCGAACAGCGTGTTGAAGCACTGCGCCTCGGGCAGCGCGTGGGGCGGCCTGTCGAGGAAGGCCCAGGCACCGCCGAAGTAGTCCTCGGCTCCCGTCGAGGTGACCGTGGGGAACTCCTCGTCGCCGTCGAGGAAGAACTTCATCTCGCCCTCGCCCCACCAATAGCGCTCCAGGGCGCACAGGGCCATGTAGGTGCCGACGTAGTAGCCCTTACCGCGCACTCCGTCGAGCACGGTGTAGTCGACGCCCCTGCGGGTGCTGCGCTCGCGGTTAAAACGGGCGTGGAAGTACATGGCGTCGTCCGGCACGTCGGTGAGCGCGTAGTTGAACGTGTAGAAGATGTACTTAATGAACCCGGGGTGCTCGCTCGTAAGCGTGACCTTGGCGTGCTTCCTGAAAGGCATCTCGAAGTAGCAGTTCATGCCGCCCGTCGGGTTCACGCAGATGGGCATCGAGTTGACGATGGCGCGCTCACCGAAGCCGTTGCAGAAGAAGTCGCCGACAGGGCACTCGACCGAGGGGGTCTCCTCGTCGTCCCAGTAGAAGCGCAGCACGAGGTCGCGCATGACGAAGCTGCCGGCGGCGGTCTTGTCGGGGACGGTCATCCAGATGTGGCGGATGATGCCGGGGCCCTCGATGTCCGCGAGCGTGATGGTCTCGCCGGACTCAAGGGGCACGCAGCACGAGCCCTTGCGGCCGACGCCGAGGTGGCTGGCCGACATGGCGGCACGGCCCTTCTCGCCCGTGATGTTCTCGGGGGTGATGGCGCGGCTTTCCTCACCGCCGTGCATCCACACGTCCTTAAGGAACTCTCTCATCGTCGACCTCCTCTATTCGTCGTCTTCGCACTCGGCGGAACTGGCACCGTTCACGTAGACGATCTGCTGGCGCGCCTCGTCGACGAGGGCGTCGAAGTCGAGTTTCTCGTCGGGGCGCGCGAGCGCGACCGTCATGGCGAGCGGGAGGTTGACACCCGCGATTACGTGGATCCGGTCGGAGGCGAAGCGGGAGAAGCGCTGGTTCACGCTGCCGCCGAGCGCGTCGGTGAGGACGACGACCTCGTCAGTGCCCGAAAGAGCCGCCTCGACCGCCGCGTCGAGCCCCTCGCCGTTGTCGTTCACGTAGGCGCACACGGCGTTGACGGCGTCGCTCTTACCCGTAAGGAACTCGAGGGTGTCCTTGAAGCCCTGGGCGAGAAGGGAATGGCTCGCCACAACTATCTTTCTCATTGATTCACCAATCTCTTGGGTCGAAGCTAAGCGAGGATGCCAGCGGCGGAGGCGACCATCGCGAGGACGATCACCACGAGGATGAGGACCGTCATGCTCGCGTTCTTCTTGGTAAGAAGGTAATACGCGCTTCCCGTGATGGCGGCGGGGATCATGGCAGGCAGGATCTTGTCGAGCAGCGGCTGAATCTCCATCGAGACGTCGCCGAAGCTGAAGCTAATCGGGCAGGTGACGCCGATGACCGAGGCGATGAGGCAGCCGACCACGGTGAGGCCGAGCACGGAGGCGGCGGCAGTGAGGTTGGGAAGCTTCTCGCTGAAGTCGGTGACGAGCTTCACGCCCTGCTTGTAGCCGAACTCGAGGGCGTGCATGCGGACCCAGAAGATGGCCAGGATGAGCGCGAACCAGATGCCGGCTCCCACGGGGTTGCCCTCGATGGCCATGTAGGCGGCGATGGAGCCCATGATGGTCGGGATCATGGTCATGAGCAGGGAGTCGCCGACGCCGGCGAGCGGTCCCATGGTGCCGATCTTCAGGTCTTGGACGGCGTCCGCCGCCGCTAGGCCGTCGCGTTCCTCCATGGCCACGCAAGCGCCAAGGATGATGGCGGCGAGCCAAGGCTGGGTATTGTAGTAGCGGAAGTGGTTGTTGAGCGCTTGCTTATAGTCCTCGTCGTTCGTGTAGATCTTCCTCAGGACCGGCGAGAGGGCGTAGGCGACTGAGGCGCCCTGCTGGGTCTGGTAGTTGAAGGTGCACACGCTCATGAGCCAGCGCCAGTTCGCGTTGCGCAGATCCTTCTTGGTGACCTTGTAGCCGGAGGGCTTGCCCTCGGCGACGGCGGTGATGTTCTCGTTTTCCATGGTTACTCATCCTCTCCGATGAAGGCGTCTGCGGAAGCGTGGGCGGCGAGCTCGGTGTCCCTCTCGGCACGCTGGTAGAACGCGATCGCGAGGGCAACGCCGACGATGGCGGCGCCGATGATGGGCACGTTCAGGAAGGCCGAGAGGAAGAAGCCGACGAGCAGGTACTGGAAGTACTTGCCGGTGGGCATGTAGCGGAGCAGCATGGCGATACCGATGGCCGGGAGCATCTTGCCGGCGAGGGTGAGGCCGGAGAGGAACCACTGAGGCATGACCTCGAGGAGCCAGTTGACGGCGGGCTGGCCGAGGGTCACGGAGACAAAGACGGGCAGGGCGGCGCACAGGCCGAAGAGCGCGGGGCAGACCCACAGGATGGCGTTCATCTGATTGAACTTACCCTCGTTGCAGAACTTCTGGGACTTCTCGACGACGAAGCCGTTGAGGATCTTGACGATGACGTCGAGCTGGATGCCGAGCATGCCGACCGGCAGGCCGATGGCGAGGCCCGTGTCCGCGCCCAGGGTCACGCCGTAGGCGGTGGCGATGATGGCCATCGTGCCGTAGTCGGGAATCGACGAGCCGCCGAAGCCCGCGACGCCGAGCTGCATGAGCTGGATGGTGCCGCCGATGACGAGGCCGGTCTGCCAGTCGCCCATGACGACGCCGGTGATAAGGCCCCAGAAGACGGCATAGTTGACGAAGATCATCGGGATGCCGTAGTAGTCCACGTGCTTGATGAAGGCCAGCAGGGTCAAAAGGACGACCTGCAGGATAGTGAAGTTGACCATGATCCCTCCTTAGATGAGGTCGGCGACGGAGACGGGCTTGTCGGCGGGCACGAACTGTGCCGTCACCTTGACGCCGCGGGCGATGAGCGCCTTGTAGCTCTGGACGTTCTCGGCGGAGGCATAGGCGCGCTGGGTGAGCTGGACGCCGCCCTCCTTGACGAGCGAGCCGCCGACGATCAGCGACGGGAGCTCGATGCCCGACTCGACCAGGTGAAGGATCGTCTCGGGCTCCTTGGCGATGACAAAGACCTTCTCGCGGTCGTACTTGCCCGCCGCGAAGTTCTTGAGCGCGGTCTGCTCGGAGATGATCGAGACGGCCATGCCCGCGGGGCGCGCCATCCTCATAGTGGACTTCAGGACCTCGTCGCCGGCGACCTTGTCGTCGATGACCATGACTCGGGTCGCGCCCGACAGCGGGGCCCACTGCGTCACGATGATGCCGTGAAGCAGGCGATTGTCGATTCGTGCCATAACAACACTCATGTTTGCTCCTATCAAATGAAGTTTTACGTTCGGTACTGCCTCGGCGCTATCCGGATTCGCGCCGGGCAAGGGGTTATCGGATTATTGAGGACGCGCGGTCAGCTTGCGGCGGCGCGGGGAAGGTCACTCGTCGAGCAGGAGGTCCGAGGAGCCGAGGCGCTCTTCTCGCGCCGGGGCGGCGCTCACGCTTATGTAGTCGAAGACATATGCGATCTCGCTTACGGGAACCTCTACGCGATAGCGCGTCGAGATACTCGAGAAGCTCTGCCTGAAGGACTCGATGAAATCGGCACGCTCCTCCTCGAAGCGGTCCTGGCCAACGTAGGTCTCAATGGGGTTTCTGGTAACAAGGCGCTCGACGAGACAGCAGAGGTGGACGTAGAGCCCAATGATGGCGTTGCTGCCGATCTTCTCGCCTGTCCTGCGCTGAAGCTCGTGCACGGCGCTCTCGATCTCGTGGAATAGCCGCTCCGGATCGAGGATGGTGATGGAGCGGATGACGTTCTGCAGCGTCATGTTCGAGAGCAGCTTCTCGTGGAAAGAAGAGAGCTCGGAAGCGTCAAGCCACCTGCCGAACACGGCATCGACCTTAGAGGCGGACGCCGTCGACATGATGTCCTCGAGGGCGACGAAGGGGATGGAGGCGACCCCGGGGTCTCCCGTGCCGATGACGGCGCAGACGCGGTGCTCGGAGAAAACGGCGTCATTCGACCCGTTCGCGACGAGCTGCTTGAAGGGCCTCGTGAGCAGGCGCGCGCCTATGGTGCGCGGGAGGCTCTGCGAGACGAGCTGGCGTATCCTCTCCGCGGCGTCGACCCCGGACTCGGAGCAGAAGACGATGGCGTCCTCACGGTTGATGCGCTCGATCACCTTGCAGTGCGTCACGCACGCGGCGGTCGCATCGCCAAGAACCTCGGCGATGGACTTGCCGCCGAGCAGCCCGACCCCGATCTCGAGCGCAAGACCGGTAGAGACGTTGTTCACCACGCCGATAGTGGAGTCGGTAACGTTCTCGAGGGCCTTATAGGCCTCCTCCAAGGAGCCCATGTCGACGAGGAACACGACCCCGGTGCAGTAGGAATGGCGGTCGACGAGGCGCTGGAGCGGACCGACGATGTCCTTCAGCTGCTGGTCGTAGGGCATGTCGACAGCCTCGTACACATGCATGCCGAGCATACGGTTCGCCGCGTCGGCGATGCTCGTCGCCGTTGAGTAGCCGTGGGACAAGATGACGCAGAGCGTCCGAAGGGCCTTCGCATCGCGAGACTCCGATGCGACGCACAGCGTCAGAAGCGTCTTCGTGAAGTGATCGAGCGAGATTCCCAGCGCCCCTTCCACGTCTGCGGCGACCTGATCGGAGACACTCGAGGCAAACGGCAATTCGGAGGTCACGGCACCGAGGAGATGGGAGATTTGCTCCGCACAGGCAGACTTTCGCTTAGCCAGGCCGATGCCCGGCCACAACTGCAGGCAAATCTCCTGGGCCAGTAGAAAAGCGACCTTCCTTGAAAGCTCGATGCCATAAGAAGAGCCTGCGTCGGCAAGGACCACGCCCACGATGCGCTCGAAGGCGCGCGACCTCGAGGAGGTAACGCCGCGGCCGAAGATCAAGTGATCCTCAACGCTGCGCACAGCGGAGACAGCTTGCGAGACGAGCTCGGAGACAGAGAGCTCCCCGGCGCAGAATCGCTCATCGAGAGAGCACAGGGCATCGAGCGCCTGCTCGACCGGCCCTGTGCTCTCGGCGGCATCCAGGGACGCGTCGATCAGAACGCCATCGTCGGGCTGTTGATCGATCTGCGCGGAGGAGAGGAGCCCGCTGGGAAGAAGATACGGGCGAACGACGACGTAGTCGCCCTCGCGATTGAGGAACGCTTTGGCGCAGCAGTTCGTCACGCAGGCGCGCAAGCCGGCGATGTTATCGGAAAAGTCCGCGTTCACGAGGCAACGGTATGCGCCGCGACTGATCTTCACATCAGAACCGATTCGGCACCCCTCGCTGCGCAGGAAGCTCAAGATGAGATCCTCGCGCTCCTCGGGGGTCCGCTCCTTGAGTGAGGGGACACGGGCACAGATGGGCATTTTGCTGTAGGCCGAGGAAACCTTCAGATCATCGGCGGAAAGCGTCGTCGAAAGAACGAGGCGAGCGCGCGGCGCATCCTGGGAGGCATTGAGCCCGAGGGCCGTCGCAAGGCAGTGCTCCATCGCAGAGGGAGAGAGTGCCTCGATGCCGTTGACAAAAACCACACCCCCGCGCGATTTCGCGATCGACTCGTCAAGAAGCCCGTTGAACGAGGCGGCGTCCGGGACCCCGGCGCAGTCGATGCGCACATAGGAGGAGTCGCGGGACAGCAAGCCCTGGTTCTTGCCGTACTCGTACACAAGACGAGAAAGGAAAGACTTGCCGACACCCACGCCGCCGCTCAAGAGGATGGGCAGGCCAAACGGAGGGTACTGAACCGCAGCCTTGCACTGCTCGACAACGGAGCTGAGGCTCAGGTCAAAGCCCACGGCACGCGCGAAGTCACGGTGATCGGCGATTCCCGTCGCCTGGATGAGGTCGGCGAGCGAGGCGTACTCGCTTGCAGAGAGCTTTACCTGAAAACGCTTCTGGAACGCGCGGCGATGAAAATAACGGACAGGCCTGCCCGCCACCTTAACCACAAGGCCGGCGCGAACAAGGTCGTTGAGGTACTGGCTCGCCAGACTCCTGGAGATGATGAGCGTCTCGGCGATGTCGGAGGTGGACAGACGGGCAAGGTCGTCGAGCGAGACAGCAGAGGTGAGGGCCTCGAGATGCTCGAGAATCCTGTCCCTCATGTCGACGGGCTTCTTTGCCAAGCTGTCCTGTGCGGTCTTGTCCATGACTTCTTACCTCCTTGTACAAGGAGTATAAGGGGAACACAGAGAACGGAAGGGGGCGCGTGGGGGAATCAACAGCCCCGAGGGGAAGTTCACCACTTGAGGGGCAGAAAACAACGGCCATTGAACATTCAGGGCCGACGCTCAACACTTCGGCTCGACACTTCGCTTTGGAAAGGGCCCTGCACGATGGTGCAGCCCTCCATCTCGCAGCACAGGTCGCCGAAGGTCGCGAGGATGCGCTCCTTCTGTTCCGCGGGCGAGACGACTCGGTGGGCAAGGTCCTCTCAAAAAGGGTCGTCCGACGCCGCAAGACCTCGATGACCGATTACCGCCTCGAGCAAGTGGCGGATTACCTCTGCACCATCGAACTTGCCTTGGTCAAGTACGAGGCCAAGGAGAACGGTGAGACGTACAACAAGTTCTTCGGAGGTATAGATTCTTTCAAGAGGAACTGGTTCAAGCAAGCCCGCAGCAAGCGGATATAGGTGGTTCCGCAGTCTCGCAGGGAGCGGTCGTCTCTCCTCCGGCCAGGGCCCCAAGCGACACGCTTCGAGCAGCGATAGCGAAACGCAAGCAACGGCGTCGCGGGCGCCTCGTGCGCCATAGTGTCCATGTGGTCATCTCCTATCGTCTCAGCGTGATAGCTGAAGATTCTAGGCGCTGGCCACACCCCTTTTCCGGGGCGCCAACACCAACGTTTAGCACACAAGGAGTTTGACGAGATGGCTCAGCGAGTATTGAATCTATCCGCCCATGCAGCCACGTCGAATAACTCCAGATTGGGGTAACTGACCGTTTCGCCCGTTTCTTTAAGACAGGCCTCCGCGGCGTTGCACAGCGAGCTCGCGAGCGACGCCGCATCAACGCGGAACGTCACGCTCTTAGTCGCACGCATCCCGCTCTTGGGCGACGGCCAGGAAGAGCAGAGGGCGTTGCACCCGTGGAGGACAAGCTCGAACTTGTAGTCGTAGTCGAAGCTCTCGTCTTTCCCTGGAGCATCGACCGACACATCGTAGTCGCCTGAATGCAACAGGGAGCACCGGAGCTTCCAGCACATCTTCCCATTAAAGATTTGACCTGGAATCGTTTCACCTTCGTTCGAGGGGTCTCCCGAAAACAGGAAGTCGTTTGCCGCCCAGTCATCAAACCACTTCACATACTGCCGCCCCGCCGCTCTCTTCCCGTTATGAAGGACGAGATTGGGATAAAGAAGCTGCCCCATGGCGTCGGGAATGGTAAGGGAAGACATAAGGGCTGGGATAAGGCAGTCTTTCTCAACCGCATTTCTAATCGATTCGACGAGTAGCTTCATTTCGATGCCTCAAAAAGTCTATGCGGTCTTATGCGAAGAAACGGCCGATCGGCCATGAGCCGAGCGTCGTTCGTGCCTCTTCGTCAAGTGACGCTCTGAGCGCAGAGGCCATGTCCGAGTCTCCGCGCAAGGCTGCTGCGCATGCTTTCGACAGCACACTATCTGAATTCAGCTGGATTGCCATTAACTCAGATTTCTCCTCGCTAGTAAGATCTCGCTTTCGAGCGGCAATTTGATATCGATTTATCAGGGTTGCCTCTCGATCCGCAAAAGCTTCCAGGGCGTCTACGGTCATCTCGCAGCATTTCAGCAACTCTTCCTTACAGCACGCATCTTGATCGTAGGCTGATAGCATTTCAAGCATCTTGTCGTTGACGTAGGCAGAGCTAACTTCGGTGACTGGATACTGCTTCAACGTAGCGGCAAACACCTCGGCATCGATATTGGCAAGCCTCATATAGTCCTGCATCGTTTGGACGAACAGAGGTGCGACGACTACGGGAGCATCCCCTCGCCCCGGAAGAACACCGAGACCGTCAGGTCATCCAGTCGAAGCCCATCGACCATTCGGTACATATCTTCAGATACTTGGTAAAACACGAGCTTAATCGGATGGTTCCCCAGATTGATATATCCGAATCCGTTTTGCCGATCCTTGTAGTGGAGGGGTGCGTTCTCAACCAATCCCTTGTAAATTGTCTCGATGTTTCTTAAATCCTGAGTGGTCAACGCACTGATGTCGAGCTCTGGCTTGTAAGAGCGTCGACAACCCGCTTGATAATCTCCAGCGACTGCAATCGACTCTCAAGGGCGTCGAGGTCGCCTCCGCTCAACTTGCACCCGCGAGCAAAGCCGCTTCCGTCTATGGAAAGCGTACCGGTTTGCATCAATGCGCGCATGAGGGCCAACTCTTCCATGCGCTCGACAAGAGTTCCGGTCTCGCTGAGGGTGATTGTGTTGGTGGAGAAACATATGTCGAAACCCCTGAAGAAAACGTGCTCGCCATTCTCATTTTCTCCGGCCATGACCACCGCATTTAGGGAAACATCACCAGAGCTGACGTCATGCCGAGACCCAATCGCGACGCCAACTATGTTTTCAAGCTTATTCAAGGGATACAGCTCTCCCCAGGGGCTCTTCCCGTAGATATACAGCCCGTTCCTGTATGGAGCCAAGCTTGCGGGCGACTCGCCCTCGAGCAGCTCGATTCCAAACTCGCACTCATCAAAGCAAAGGCCGGCGTCCTTAAATTCCTCGATTGTCTTGGGGGCGATGCCAGCGACTGCTCGCTGCTTTGTTCTGTCCTTGACCGCCCTTCTGACAAGCCGCGTCAATTCCGCCGCGTCTGATGGAAGCCGGTCGAAACGCAAAGAGATGCGCTCTTGTTGCTCCGGAATATCGGCCAGAATCTTCTTTAGGTCATAGGGAAGCAAAAGTCTGTAGAAAACCTCCGCTGAACGAGCCTCGCTCCCACAGTAGACGTAAAAATAGATGCGGCCTCCAGCAATGTTGAGATAGTGCTTGAGGTCTGAAACTCGAACTTGCCGCTTAGGTCGGTCCGATTTTCTTTTCGAAGTGGTCCCCTTGACCTGAAGCGGCAACTGGCCTTCAACGGTCTCAATCGTGAAGGAAGAAGACGAGTAGACTTGCAGGTGCCCGTCGGTGCATTCGGTCTTGTCGTTCTCATCTATATACGCATAGACGCAAGCGACATCGCCGAAAGCCTGCTTGACAGCATTGACCGCGTTCTGCTCGATTTTGCGATTGTCCAAGCTTCTCCTTACTGTTTTAGATCGTCAGCAAACCGATGTCAGGCATGTTTCTCACTTGACCTAACTGCCTCGCGATGAATCGCATGGCCCTAGAGGAAAAAGTCCCTCGCGCTCACGATGCGGATGCCGTCGATATCCGTGTCGTAGGAACCCTGCCTCACGACCACGATCTTCTCGTGGTTGTCTCGTATCGACTTCAGAGGGGCGATCTCTCGCTCCCTGGTCTCGCTTGCGAACATCTCGTCAGTCGCCTGCACGTAGAGCACGCGCCCGTCCTTCGTCGCGACGAAGTCGACTTCCTTGCCATAGAGCTTGCCCACATGCACGCTCCATCCTTCGTAGAGCAGCTGGAGATACACGGCGTTCTCGAACAGGCGGCCAGTATCCGTGACCCTATAGCCGGCCATCCAGGTCCGGAAGCCGGTGTCGACGATGTACTCCTTTGGGTTCGTCTTGAGGAGCGCCTTGCCGTGCAAATCGTAACGCGTGGCACGATAGAACAGGAAGGCCTCCTCAAGCGCACCCACATACGAGGAAACGGTCTTGTTCGTGGTCTTCGGCCCCGCAGAAGTTAACGCGCCGGCGATTCGACTCGACGAGCACTCGTTGCCGATGTTGTCCGCCAGGAATTCGGCCACATGGCGCAGCAGGGAAGGGTCAGTCACCGCACTTTTGCCCTTCCCGCGCTCACGGTTGACAATATCACGCACGGCGATGGCTTCGTAGACGCCGGACATGTACGCCGAGTGCTGCGCCTGGGTCGTCGAGAGGGATGCGATGGCTGGCATGCCCCCGTACTCAAGGTAACGAGTAAGCATGTCGTCGAAGAGAACGGGATCCCCCTCGGGAGTGAGAGCCACCGAAGTTCCCGATACGAACTCGATTCCGCAAAAGTCGGCGAACTCGGAGAAGGACAGGGGCAGCATCTTTACCTCTACGTAGCGCCCGGAGAGATAGGTGGCCAGCTCGCTCGAGAGAAGATACGCATTCGAGCCCGTGAGGTAGATGTCGCAATCGAAGTCGACCCTCATTGCGTTGACCGCATCCTGCCAGCCATCGATTCTCTGGGGCTCGTCTATGAAAACGTAGGTGCGACCCTTGTCCGACAGGCGCCCGCGAACGTAATCATAAAGCTGGTCCTCCGTCTTGATGCCCGTACCCTTGCTTTCCAGGTTGACGCTCACAAAGCCGCGGCCAGCGACTCCCTCAGACTCGATGGTCATCCTAATTAGATCGAGAAGGCTCGACTTGCCGCACCTGCGCACGCCCGTGATCACCTTGATGAGGTCGGTGTCACGGAAGAGCATCGCCTCCTCGAGGTATCTATCGCGGTTCCTGAGTCTGCTACCCTTCAAAAGCTGCTCCTAAAACTCGAATCTGGTTACACTTTTAGGAGTATCGTAACTCCACGCCACAAGATGAGCAAAGAGCGCACCTCGAGACGGATCGACCAAGGGGATTACGCACCTGCCGGGAGGCAGGGCAGCTTGCTCGATCGACGCGGACTACCAATTGATAAACCCCAAAAGCCGGACCGCACGGCGGCGCTCGTTTCGCTAAATCGGCTTGATGGGATGGCGAATCACGGTCTTGAGCTTCTCCGGCGCGTACTTGCGCGGGTCGGAGAGGTAAATCTCGTGACAGAGGCGGGATTCGGAGAAGTCGGGCGCATATCCCCGTTCCGCCGCAAATGCACGCATGGCGCCTATGATCGTCAGCTCGTCATCGTAAGGCCAGTATAGCAATGGGCGCGGATTCGTAAGAAGCCGCGCCCATTGGCAAACACTATAGCATAGAATCGAACGTCTGTTCTATTCCCACTCGATGGCGTCGGTTCTGCCGTCCCGTCACTCCAGTTACACCCAGTTTTCGGCATCGACACGGAACGCGTGCCGCCGAATGACGCGATGTCGCGTTTCGTCGGCTTCGGGGACAAAAGCTGGGACAACCTCAAAAACTTTTTTCAAACTCAGGGCTTTGAGTTTTTGTTTTTGTCCCAAAGTGCGCGGCGGGTCGCCTTTGGAGGCTCGATGGCGCCGAAAACGCCCGTTTTGAAACTCAACCGCCCTTTTGCCCGCAAGCCGCCAGCTGCAATCGCAAGTGAATTAACGCGGGTGGCTTGCGCGCCATTTGCAAAACCCCAGGTCGCAGGTCTTCGCCATTCGTGAACAAAGTGAGTAGTCTCAGGTGGCTTGCTTATGAGTTGGCGAACGGGCCTTCAGGATTCAGGGCAAACATGCTGGTAGAATAGGATTCTCAAATCAATGACAGGAGACCGAGCATGGCCGAACCCCACGATAGGAAGCCGATCCTCACGATCGAGCAGCAGATAGAGCACCTCAAGCAGAAGGGCGTAGCCTTCGAACTGTGTTCCGAGGAAGAGGCCGCGGACTACCTGCGCGACAAGTGCAACTTCTTCAAGCTCGCATCCTACCGCAAACTCTTCTCGAAATACGAGGGAGGCCCGCGCGACGGCCGCTACGTAGACCTCGACTTCGGCCAGCTGCGCCTGCTCGCGGCGCTCGACCAGGAGCTGCGCCACGCCCTGCTCGGCATGACGCTCGACATCGAGCATTTCCAGAAGGTGACACTGCTTCGCGAGATGGAGGACCGTGGAGAGGACGGCTACGCCATCGTGGCCGACTACATGGCATCGCTTACCACTGCAAACAGGGAGTACCGCCTGCGCGAGCTCAAGATGAGCGGCCGCAGCCCCTACAGCTCGAGCCTCTACGCGAAGTACTCCGGCGACATGCCTGCCTGGGCCTTCCTTGAGCTCACCTCGTTCGGCACCCTCATCGACTTCGTGCGCTTCTGCGCCAGGCGATGGGGCGACAGGCGCCTCGAGGCCTCCCACTACGACCTCAAGCGCGTGAAGTCCGTCCGCAACTGCGCCGCGCACGGCTCGTGCCTGATCAACTGCTTCGCCGAGAGGGGCGCCGCCCGGGGCTCGGCGTCCAGCGGCGTCTCCCGAAGGGTCGCCGCCGTGGGGATTCCCAAGGCGACCAGGAGGAAGTGGATGGGGAATACGGCCATGCAGGAGGTCGCGACCGTGCTCGTGGCGCACTCCGGCTTGGTACCCGAGGGCTCCTCGCGCTCGCGCGCCGCATCCGAGCTCGCCGAGATGTTCGCCAGGGCCGACGGCGAAACCGAGGCGCTGCCCGACAAGGGGCCCGACGCCGCAGCTCGCTCCGCGCTCGAGTTCCTTCGCAGGTTGACAGAATCGCTCGGGTTGGTAGAATAGCCTGCAGATAGCAAAACCTTCACGGTTTTAGGGGCGGACTTGCGCAAGCGACTCTGCCCTATTTTTATATTCACTCGCTATAGGAGACGGATGATACCTGGGTCAATGACAGAACTGAGAAGCCCGGAATAATGGAGCCAGTTAGAAACCCTCGGGTTTGCGGGGCGGGATCATGAGAGCGATTCTGCCCTATTTTTTTCCTCCGTCTGCCCCAACCAAGTAGTTCGAAGATAGCCTGTAGGTGTCCTCGTGGGCGCCTTTTATAATATGAGCAGGACATTGTCAAGAGGCAAAATCGGGCCTGGCCCCAACGATATG
>CAJMBB010000020.1 GCA_905211615.1 uncultured Collinsella sp.
CCCGTGCCGCTGGTGCTTCAGTTCCATGGATATCCGGGTGCGAGCCGCAGCTGGTTTGAGCAGGCGTCGTTTGCTGGCATGGGCATGGCGCTCATTGCTCTCGATTGTCCTGGCCAAGGAGGCCCCTCCGAGGACATTGGTGGATTTGAGGGCACGACGGTCGCGGGCCATATCGTCGCCGGTATCGACGGCGACCCGGCCAACCTCTACTATGTCCGCCTACATCAGGATATTCGCATTCTGTGCCGTATCGTTCGCGAGCTTGAGGGCATCGATCTTACCCGCGTATATGTGAACGGCGCATCGCAGGGCGGCGGTTTGGGCATTGCGACCTGCGCGCTTAACAGCGAGCTTATCAATCGCGCCGCCATCCTCTATCCCTTCCTGTCGGATTTCCGCCTGGTTTGGGATCTGGACGCCGACGATATTGCCTATGAGGGCCTGCGCTATTGGTCGCGCTGGTTTGACGAGGACTCGACTCGTATCGAGGAAGCCTATGCCAAGCTGGCGTACTTCGATTCCAAGAACTTTGCCCCTATGGTCAAATGCCCCGTGCTGTTTGGCACGGGCACGGCCGATATCGTCTGTCCGCCGGCGACACAGTTTGCGGTGTACAACAACCTGTCCTGCGACAAGCGTCATGAGTTCTTTGAGGGCTTTGGCCACGAGGAGATTCAGGACTTTGATGATTTGATCATTCCGTTTTTCTGTGAGGGAGGGGAGGCTCATGTCTAAGTGCGAGAGCAATGTTGACGAGCTGATAGTCCCCGGGCTCGTGGGAATTCCTGGAACGGTTTCGTCAAGGCTCTTCGATTTCCGGGATTGGCGCGGCGATGCTTCGGCGGATGTTTCCGAATTAGAGACAGCCGCTTCGGACCTTGAGGTTTGCGGGCTGACTGTTACGGCGATTGATTTCGCCAATCCGTGCGCGCGCTACTCCGAGGTTTCCTTTGAGCTCGGCGGGTATGTCGTGCACGGCCGTTTGATTGAGCCCTCAGGCCGCGCCCGAGCATCCGAGCTTGTTCCGCTCTGTCTGATGTTTCACGACATCGATCGACCCGTGCGTGGATGGCATCACATGACGAGGTTTGCCGCCATGGGATATGCCGTGCTTGCACTAGACGACGTTGTTGCTGGTGCGGACGACCTGCAGTGGGGGATTGTTTCGCCCGCTTTTGTCGGGCGCGTCCGTTGGGGCTGCGCGTTGGCGAAGGTTGCGCGCAATCTTGATGGCATGGACCCCGACCGCATCTTTGCATGGGGCGAGGGCCTTGGCGGCGGAGTCGCGCTGGCGGTTTCTGCTTTGGATGAGCAGGGCCTCGCCTGCACGGCGGTCGCCAATCCGATTCCCGGTGGCCTCGAGGCGCTGTCGTCTCAGGTGCGCGGCTCGGTGCTCATGGGCACTTCGCTCATGGATACCGTGAGCGACCCCAAGGGTCAGTTTGCCGTGTTCAACGGTCTTGAGTGTGACCGGAGGCATATCATCTATGCCAAATACGCTCACGAGCGCATCAATGCGTTCGAAAACGAAGTCGTCGACTTCTTTAACCAAACGTTCTACCCGTGTTCTTTGGCCTAGACGGCCTGGACACTGCCAACAAGAGTGGGTGGCATAGGGTCGCCCGCCAGACAACTAAGGAGATTCTTGTGGCAACTCAGAAATTCACCGGCGTTATCCCTCCCGTCGTTGTTCCCGATACCGAAGACCACCAGCTCGACGTTGCCTCCTTTGAGCGCAGCATCAACCGCATGATCGATGCCGGCGTCGATGGCCTGTTCTTCCTGGGCTCCTCGGGCGAGGTCGTCTTCTCCACCGACGAGCGTCGTCGCCAGATTGTCGCCGAGGCTGTGCGCATCGTCGATCACCGCGTTCCCGTTCTGGTCGGCATCATCGACACCGAGACCGAGCGCATGATCGAGCACGGCAAGGTCGCCCAGGAGCTGGGCGCCGATGCCCTCGTCGCCACCTGCCCGTTCTATGCCCTGCAGGGCATGACCGAGGTCGAGGAGCACTTCCGCATCCTGCACGAGGAACTCGACCTGCCCATCTTCGCTTACGACATCCCCGTGTGCGTCCACACCAAGCTTCCCTGGAAGCTCCTTGCCAAGCTCGGCGCCGAGGGCGTCCTGGCCGGCGTCAAGGATTCCTCGGGCGATGACATCTCGTTCCGCTACCTCGTTCAGGAGAATGAGAAGAACGGCCATCCGATGAGCATCCTCACCGGTCACGAGGTTGTTGTCGATGGCGCCTACCTCGGTGGCGCCGACGGTTCCGTCCCGGGTCTCGCCAACGTTGAGCCCGAGGGCTACGTGCGCCAGTGGAAGGCCGCTCAGGCCGGTGACTGGGCTACCGTCAAGGCCGAGCAGGATCGCCTCAATGAGATTTCGCACATCTGGGATGTCACCTCGGGCGTCCAGGGCTATGCCGGTGGCGTCGGCGCCTTCAAGACCGCTATGAACCTCATGGGCATCTTCGACAGCCCGACCATGCCGCGCCCGGTGAAGGCCATGACCGGCGAGAACGTCGAGGCGATTAAGAAGGTCCTCCAGGACAACGGTCTCCTGTAAAGCTTCCCCAGGCACCCGATCTTGGGGCTCAAGTGGTCGGGCGTGACCCATTAGGTCAACGCCCGACCACTTTCACCCCAACCTCGGGCACCTGGGAAACCTTTATCATGCTGCGGCGATAACACCGCCTTCATTTCCTGTAGTTGTTTTTATCTCCTAAGGAGAACGACATGGAGAACAAGTACGTCTGCTCTGTCGATATCGGCGGAACTAAGATCGCGACCGCCATCATGGAGTACCCGGCTGACGGCAGTGCGCCCCATCCCGTATTTGAGGCCGAGGTTCCTACCGAGGCCCAGGAGGGCGGCGAGGCCGTCTTCCAACGTATCGAGGCGTCCATCAAGGCCGCTCTTGAGGCGAATCCCGATGTCGAGGTCCTCGGTGTCGGTATCGGTGCCGCAGGCGTCGTCGATCCCAAGACGGGCGCCATCGCGTATGCCAACGAGATCATGCCCGGCTGGTCCGGCGTTCAGTTGGGGCCGCGTCTGCGCGAAGACCTTGGTCTTCCCGTTGCCGTGGTGGGCGACGTGCAGGCTCATGCTCTGGGCGAGGCCCACTGGGGCGTCGGCAAGGGCAAGTTCTCCGTCTTGTGTCTGGGCATCGGTACGGGCATCGGCGGCGCATATGTCGAGAACGGCCGCGTGATGCAGGGCTTCCATGGTGCTGCCGGTCATATGGGCCACATCGAGTGCTCGGCTGCCGCTGGCATTCCCTGCGCCTGCGGACGTTCTGGTCATCTTGAGTCGGTTGCTTCGGGCACTTCCATTGGTCGTATGTACGATGAGCGCTTCGGTCGCGTCGACCCCAGCCGTCCTTCGGTCGGTCGCGACGTGAACGACCTGTGCCGTGCGGGCGACGCAAAGGCGGCCGAGGTCATCCATGACGCCGGCTTTGCGCTGGGTGCCAGCTTGGGCTCGCTCGCTAACATTCTGGACCCTGAGGTCATCGTGCTTTCGGGCGGCGTGATTCACCAAGGTCCCGATTGGCGTTCGCAGACGTGGAAGGATTCGGTGCACGAGGGCTATGCCAGCCAGGCGCTCGATCCGCTTCAGGACACGCCGATCCTTATCGGTTCTCTGGAGGGTGATGCTCCACTCATCGGTGCCGCCGAACACCTTCTTGCATCGTTGAAGTAAACATAACTACCAAGTGCGCCTTCTGAGGTGCCGCAGATTGACGTGAAAGAGGAGCGAAGCGTACTTCGGTACGTGAGCGACGGTTTGAACGTCAAGGTGCGGTGTCTCAGAAGGCTGTTTTTAGAAAGGTTGAGTCGAACATGACCGTCGATCCTTTGATTCAATCCCTGAAGGGCAAGCTCGTCGTGAGCGTTCAGGCGTATATGGGCGAGCCGCTTCGTACGCCCGAGACCATGGCTCAAATGTCTCGCGCTTGCGAGCTCGGCGGTGCCGCCGCCATTCGCTGCCAGGGCCTTGCCGACATTGCCGCCATTAAGGGTCGCTGTGAGGTTCCTGTTATCGGCCTGTGGAAGGATGGGCACGAGGGCGTTTACATCACGCCGACGCTGCGCCACGCTCGCGCCTGCGTTGCTGCGGGTGCCGATATCGTGGCGATTGACGCCACCGATCGCCCACGTCCCGATGGCAAGTCGGTCGAGGATACCTTCCGCCCGCTGCACGAGGAGGGCGTGCTCCTGATGGCCGACTGTGCCACCATCGAGGATATTCGTCGTGCTGTCGACATGGGCTTCGACCTGGTGTCCACCACGCTTTCTCATGGTGTTGCCGCTATCGACTGCACCATGGCCGATGGCCCCGATCTGCCGCTTCTGCGTCAGGCGACCGAGGAATTCCCCGGTCTTCCCATCATCTGCGAGGGCCGCGTGCACACGCCCGAGGAGGCCCGCGCCGCGATTGATGCGGGCGCCTGGGCCGTTGTCGTCGGCACCGCCATCACGCACCCCACGAGTATTACAAGTTGGTTCAAGGCTGCGCTTGAGGCGTAAGACAGGCCTCGTATCCGCTTGGGGCGGTATACTCAATAAAGGCAATTGATCGCGCGGGATCCGCTGGCCGGGTCCCGCGCTTGTTTTAGGAGGCACACATGCAAAAGGGAGATGCCATGGATGCGGCGGAGCGCTCGGAGCGCATCCCCGATATCGTCATCATCACCGGAATGTCCGGATCGGGCCGAACGCAGGCCATGCATGTGTTCGAGGACATGGGCTATTTTTGCATCGACAACTTGCCTCCGCGTCTGATCGCCCAGCTTGCCGAACTCGTCGGCATCAATACGGGCGTGGGCAGGCATCTTGCCGTCACCTGCGACCTGCGCAGCCAGGGCTTGTTCGATGAGCTGCTCGATGCCGTTGCCGCGCTCGAGGAGCGCGAGATGAGCTGTGACATCGTGTTTCTCGAGGCCTCTGACGAGGTGCTGATCCGTCGTTATAGCGAAAACCGCCGCCGCCATCCCATTGCCAAGCCGGGGGAGACTACGGCCGATGCGATTCAGCGCGAGCGCCTGCAGCTGCAGGGCGTTCGCGACCGAGCTGACATGATTATCGATACGAGCCGCTTGCGCACTTCTGCTCTGCGCAATAAATTGCGCATGGCGTTCTCCGAGCTGTCCGACCAGCAGCTCATGGACGTTCACGTGTTCTCGTTTGGCTTTAAGCACGGCATGCCCGTCGAGGCGGACATTATGATCGACGTCCGCTTCCTGCCCAATCCGTTCTACGATCCCGAGATGCGCACCATGACCGGTCTCGATAAAAAGGTCTCCGATTTTGTTTTGGACCATCCCAAGACCCAGGAGTTCTGGAAGGCCTGGACGCAGCTGCTCGATACGGTGATGCCGGGCTATATCGCGGAGGGCAAGCCGCAGCTTTCTATCGCCATCGGCTGTACGGGCGGTCAACACCGCAGCGTTGCCATCGCCGAGGCCACGGCACGTTATTTGGAAGGCGCCCAATATCACGTGAGCATTTCCCATCGCGACCTGTCGCGCGCCAACACGAAAGCATAGGCCTGCATGTCGTTTACCGCCGAGGTGCGTGACGAGCTCGCGCGCTGCGAACCCGAATGTGAATACTGCGATTTGTCGACGCTTGCCGCCCTGACGCGTGTGAGCGGTACACTTTCGCTGGCCGGCTCCGGGCGGTATCGTTTGACGGTCGCGACCGAGACGGGTGCCGTCGCGCGCACGATGATCACACTGACGCATCGCATCCTTAAGCTCAAAACGGAATTCACCGTTCGTAAATCGGTCTTGCATAAGGTCCGTAACTATCTCATTACCCTGCCCGATCAGCCCGACCTGGACAAGGCTCTGGTGCTGCTGGGCATTCTCGACCGCAGGGGAGGGCTCGTCGCTGGTGTTCCCCGGCACATCGTTGCCCGTCCCTGCTGCAGGCTTGCCTACATCCGCGGCGCGCTCATCGCCGGCGGTTTCGTGGCCGATCCCCGCGGCGACTTTCATTTGGAGATCGCGGTGCAGGGCGAGCAGTATGCTCGGGGTCTTTGCGATCTATTGGAGCAGATTGGGGTCCATGCGCGCGTTAACGCGCGGCGCGGATCCTTTGCTGTCTACATTAAGAGCGCCGAGGAGATCGAGCAGCTCCTAAAGCTGATTGGTGCCAAGCGCAGCGTTGCCGAGATTGAGGAGGCGCGCGCGGTCAAATTGGTTAAGAACGACGTAAACCGTCGCGTGAATGCCGAACTGGCCAATCAGACCAGAAGTGCGGGTGCCGCCCAGCATCAGCTTGCGTTGATCGATGAGCTCGAACAGCGGGGTTTGCGCGACACGCTTCCGGACGCCTTGGCAGTCTTTTGCGACCTGCGCGAGCGCTATCCCGATCTGTCGCTGCGCGATCTGGGCGAGATGGCTGACCCTCCCTTGTCGAAGTCTGCCCTGTACCATCGCGTTTTGAGGCTTGAAAAGCTCATTGAAGCAAACAAGTAGTTTGAAGTATCGACTTATATACGGATTTAGCTGCTATTTTATTCTTTAAAACGTTTTAACGTAAATTTGATTTTCAATTTCGAGCATTCTCGTGAAATTCAAGTCAAAAAAAAGGTATATTAGGCGAGTGGTTAGTTTGTGGGCCTCAACGGCGGGCGCTGTAGCTCGCGGGGGCCTTACGAAAGGAGACACAATGGCAGTAAAGGTTGCTATTAACGGCTTCGGTCGCATCGGTCGTCTGGCTTTCCGTCAGATGTTCGGTCATGAGGGCTCCGAGATCGTCGCTATCAACGACCTCACCTCTCCCGATATGCTCGCTTACCTGCTGAAGTACGACTCCACGCAGGGCAACTACGCTCGCGATCACGAGGTCGTTGCTGGCGAGGATTCCATCACCGTTGACGGCAAGGAGATCAAGATCTACAAGGAGGCCGACGCCAACAACCTGCCTTGGGGCGACCTCGACGTCGACGTCGTTCTCGAGTGCACCGGCTTCTACACCAGCAAGGCTAAGGCTCAGGCCCACATCAACGCTGGCGCCAAGAAGGTCGTCATCTCCGCTCCGGCCGGCAGCGATCTGCCCACCATCGTGTACAACGTCAACCATGAGACGCTGACCGCTGAGGACAACATCATCTCCGCTGCTTCCTGCACCACCAACTGCCTCGCCCCGATGGCCAAGGGTCTGAACGACTTCGCTCCCATCGTGTCCGGCATCATGACCACCATCCACGCCTTCACCGGCGACCAGATGCCGCTCGACGGCCCGCAGCGCAAGGGCAACTTCCGTCGCTCCCGCGCCTGCTCCGAGAACATCGTCCCGAACACCACGGGCGCTGCCAAGGCCATCGGCCTGGTTCTCCCCGAGCTCAACGGCAAGCTCATCGGTGCCGCCCAGCGCGTCCCGACGCCGACCGGCTCGCTGACCAACCTCTACGCCGTCGTTGACAAGAAGGTCACCGTCGACGAGGTCAACGCTGCCATGAAGGCCTACGCCGAGACCATCCCCGAGACCTTCGCCTACAACGAGGACCAGATCGTCTCCCGCGACATCGTCGGCGAGACCCACGGCTCCATCTTCGACGCCACTCAGACCATGTGCTCTGACCTCGGCAACGGCCAGACCCTCGTTCAGGTCACCTCTTGGTACGACAACGAGAACTCCTACACCTCTCAGATGGTCCGCACCATCAAGTACTTCGAGAAGTTCGTTGCTTAATTTAGCTTTTAGCGAATAGCTCGTTGAGCGTCTAAAGAAGGGCGCGGCCTTATAGGGCTTACACCCTAGGGTCGCGTCCTTTTTATAAGAAATCGTCTGCCGTAATGGAAGGCAGACACGTACGAAAGGTAGAAGCAAACATGGCCTTTACCAAGAAGACCGTCCGCGACATCGATGTCGACGGCAAGCGCGTTCTCGTCCGCGTTGACTTCAACGTGCCTATCAAGGATGGCGTCGTTGGCGACACCACCCGTATCAAGGCTGCCCTGCCCACCATCAACTATCTCGTTGAGCACAACGCTCGCGTCATCCTCATGAGCCACCTCGGCCGTCCCGATGGCACCGGCTTCCAGCCCGAGCTGTCCCTCGAGCCCGTCGCCAAGAAGCTCGCCGAGCTCTCTGGTCTCGACGTTGCCTTTGTCGCCGACACTTACGGCGAGAAGGCTGCCGAGGCTGTCGCTGCCGTCGAGCCGGGCAAGGTTCTCGTTCTCGAGAACGTCCGCTTCGATAAGCGTGAGAAGAAGAACGATCCCGAGATCGCCAAGAAGCTCGCTTCCTATGGTGACGTCTTCGTTCTCGATGCCTTCGGCACCGCTCACCGCGCCCAGGGTTCCGTCGTGGGCCCCGCCGCTTACCTGCCTGCCGTCGCTGGCTTCCTGCTTGAGAAGGAGGTCGACACGCTGACCGGCATCTTCGCCGAGCCCGAGCGCCCCTTCGTCGCTATCGTCGGCGGTTCCAAGGTTTCCTCCAAGATCGGCGTTCTCGATCACCTCATCGACTCCGCTGACACCCTGATTATCGGTGGCGGCATGGCCTACACCTTCTTCCTGGCTCAGGGCCTGTCCGTCGGTCAGTCCCTCAAGGAAGAGGACTGGGTCGAGCGCGCCGGCGAGATGCTCAAGAAGGCCGAGGAGAAGGGCGTCAAGATCCTGCTCCCCATCGACAACCGCGTTGCCGATCACTTTGGCGAGGATGCTGTCCCCGAGGTTGTCGCTTCCGACGCTATCCCCGACGATCGTGAGGGCATGGACATCGGCCCCAAGACCGAGGAGCTCTACGCCGAGGCCGTCAAGGGCGCCAAGACCGTGTTCTGGAATGGCCCCATGGGCGTCTTCGAGTTCGACAACTTCGCTCATGGCACCCAGGCTATCGCCGAGGCTGTCGCCGAGGCCGACTGCACCTCGATCATCGGTGGTGGCGACTCTGTCGCAGCTGTCAACAAGTTCAACCTGGCCGACAAGATGAGCTGGATCTCCACCGGCGGTGGCGCTTCCATGGAGCTCGTCGAGGGTAAGGCCCTGCCCGGAGTGGAGGCGCTTCTCGATGCCTAACCGCACCCTTCTTATCGCTGGTAACTGGAAGATGAACAACGACGTCGCCGAGGCTGCCAAGCTCGCCGACGAGCTGGCCCAGGCTCTGCCCGAGGTTCCGGCTGGCGTCGAGGTGCTCGTCTGCCCTCCGACCATCGACATCACTACGGTCCATGACCGCATTCAGGCTGCCCCCATCGCCCTCGGTGCACAGAACGTGTACTGGGAGGCCAAGGGTGCCTTCACCGGTGAGTCCTCTTGCGACATGCTCAAGTCCGCTGGCTGCACCTACTGCATCGTCGGTCACTCCGAGCGTCGCGACTACTTCCACGAGACCGACGAGGACCAGAACAAGAAGGCCAAGGCCCTCGTTGCCGCCGGTCTTGTTCCCGTCTTCTGCTGCGGCGAGTCCCTTGAGGTCCGCGAGGCCGGCACCTATGTCGAGCACGTCGTGAACCAGGTCAAGGCTGGCCTTGCTGGTCTTGAGATCACCTGCCCCAAGCAGGTCGTCGTCGCCTACGAGCCCATCTGGGCCATCGGCACCGGCAAGACCGCTACCGCCGAGGACGCTCAGGAGGTCTGCGGCGCTATCCGTGAGACCCTCAAGGAGATGTTTGGCGAGGAGCTCGCCAACGGCATCCGTGTCCTGTACGGTGGTTCCGCTAAGCCCGGCAACATTGCCGAGCTCGTCGCCAAGCCCGACGTTGACGGCGCCCTCGTGGGCGGCGCTTCGCTCAAGGCTGCCGACTTCGCCTCTATGGTCGTCAAGGCAGGCGAGTAGGACATATGGCACAGCGTCATCTTCCTGCACTCCTGATCATCATGGATGGCTGCGGCCTTGCTCCGGCCGATGGCGAGAACGCCGTCGCCGCTGCCAAGACGCCCTTCCTCGATGGCCTGTACGAGAAGTACCCCCACACCACGCTCGGTGCTTCGGGCGAGGACGTTGGCCTTCCCGACGGCCAGATGGGCAACTCCGAGGTAGGCCACCTCAACATCGGTGCCGGCCGCATCGTGTTCCAGGAGCTTTCGCGCATCAACAATGCCATCAAGGACGGCTCCATCGCCAAGAACGAGGTTTTCGTCAAGGCTATGGACGATGTCAAGGCTGAGGGAAAGACCCTTCACCTCATGGGCCTTATGAGCCCTGGCGGCGTTCACTCCCACATGAACCACGTCGAGGCCCTGGTCAAGATGGCTGCCCAGCATGGCGTCAAGACCGTTCGCGTCCACGCCTTCATGGATGGCCGCGATGTTGACCCGCAGTCCGGTGCCGGCTACATGAGCGAGTTCTGCGCCTTCCTGGCTAAGATTTCCGAGGAGACCGGTTGCGACGCTCGCGTCGCCACCGTTTCTGGCCGCTATTGGGCCATGGACCGCGACAACCGTTGGGAGCGCATCCAGCGTGCCTACGACGTCATGGTCAATGCGTCCGATGCCGATGTCGACCCCGTTGCCGGCATCAAGGCCTACTACGAGAAGGACCCGCGCGGCGACGAGTTCGTCGAGCCCTTCGCTGCCCACAACGAGGGCATCCACGAGGGCGACGCGGCCATCTTCTTCAACTTCCGTCCCGACCGCGCCCGTCAGATGACCCGCGTGTTCACGGACAAGGAGTTCGATGGCTTTGAGCGCGAGCAGATCAAGCTTTCGCACTTTGTGACGATGACCGAGTACGATCCGACGTTTGACGTCGAGGTCGCCTTCCCCAAGACGTTCCCCGAGAACGTCCTGGCCGACGTTATCGCCGCCAACGGCCTGAAGCAGCTGCACACCGCCGAGACCGAGAAGTACGCTCACGTGACGTTCTTCCTCAACGGCGGCATCGAGGAGCCCAAGGAGGGCGAGGAGCGCGTGCTCGTCGCTTCCCCCAAGGTCGCTACCTACGATCTGCAGCCTGAGATGAGCGCTCCCGAGGTTACTGAGAAGCTTGTCGCCGCCATCAACGAGGATCGCGCTGATTTCTACATCGTGAACTTCGCGAACTGCGACATGGTTGGTCACACCGGTGTCTTCGACGCCGCCGTTAAGGCCGTCGAGGCTGTTGACGATGCCCTGTCCAAGGTTGTCCCGGCGATTCTCGCCAAGGGCGGCTTTGCGCTGATTACCGCCGACCACGGCAACGCCGATCACATGTTTGACGTTGCTTCCGACGGTTCCAAGCATCCGTTTACGGCTCACACCACCAACCGCGTGCCGTTCATCATCGTTGATGAGAAGGCCAAGCTCACCGGTATCGAGGACGGCCGTCTTTCCGATATCGCCCCGACTATGCTCACCATGGCTGGTCTGGAGCCTTCCGCCGAGATGACGGGCCGCGTGCTCGCCACCGAGGCCTAATAGAAAACAAATACCGTTTTCTAGTAAGGGGGTTGTCCACAACCGGACAACCCCCTTTTTGGTATTTCTGCCATTTCCACCCCGTCCTTGAGTGGCAGGTAGGGGAGAGCGGGGGATTGTGGTACAGTACTGGAGTTTAAACTGTTCTATTAAGGAGCTTATCTATGGGTCCGTTCCAGATTTTTCTGTTTGTCGTTTGGGCTGTCTCTGCCGTGGCGCTGACGATTCTCGTCCTGATGCATTCCGGTAAGGGCACCGGCGTTTCGGATATGATCGCTAGCTCGCTGTATAACTCCAGCTCTGCCACGGGCGTCATGGAGCAGAACCTCGATCGCCTGACGGTAATTATGGCCGTCGTTTTTGCCGTGTGCGTCGTCCTGTGCATGTTCTTCTTCCCGCAGGGCATCGTCGGCTTCTAAGCACGAGCCGCATAAAATAATTGAAAAGGGTTCCGCAAGTGCGGGACCCTTTTTGTTTACAAATTTGTAACAGAGTCAAAATATCCCCACATACTTCGCCCAACTAAAGAAATTCTTGACCGTTGACCGGAATTAGCCCCAAATCGTGCATAAAATGCGCTACTGTATTGCGAAACGTTGGTCCGTTGTGCATAACCAGCCATAGCGACGGGCGACGTTTTTATGGTTCGGATCGGATTGTCTCGACATGTGTCCGACTGAACATTTCTTTGTCCTATCTCATAAGGAGGATGGCATGGCTGATTCTATGTTCCACCAGCCCGTTATGGGTCGTCGCGCCTTCGTTGGCGGTACCCTTGCTGCGAGCTCCATGGCTTTTCTTGCCGCATGCGGCAAGAAGGGTGGCGACGCTTCCGGTTCTGAGTCCGGTTCGACGCTGAACTTCTACATCAACAACCCGGTCTGCATCGACCCCTACAACGTCCAGGAGGACCAGGGCACTCAGGTCGAGTACCAGCTCTTTGACGCTCTGACCTCTTACGACGCCGAGAAGGGCGAGATCGTTCCGCTGGCTTGCGAGTCCTTTGAGTCCAATGACGACGCCACCGAGTTTACCTTCAAGATCAAGAAGGCCAAGTTCCACAACGGTGACGACGTTACCTCCAAGTCCTTCAAGCTCGGTTGGGAGCGTCTGGTCAACACCAAGTCGGCCATCGCTACCGAGTACGGCCCTTCCGAGGTCTCCTATCACCTTTCCATGGTCGAGGGTTATGACGACCTGCTTGCCGGTAACGCTACCGAGCTCAGCGGTGTTACGTGCCCCGACGATGAGACCCTCGTCGTCAAGCTGTCTTCCGCTTACGCTGACTTCCCCTTCGTCGCCTCTCATCCGGCTCTGGCCCCGGTTCCCGAGTGCGCCGAGTCCGATGTCAAGAGCTTCTATCTTGCCCCGGTCGGTAACGGCCCGTTCATGATGGACGGCAAGTGGGAGGATGGCCAGGAGATCAACGTCAAGAAGTTCGACGATTACTATGGCGACAAGGCCAAGATCGATGGCATCCACTTCCAGGTCATCAAGGACATGGAGACCGCTTACAAGGAGTTCCAGGCCGGTAACCTCGATGTCTGCGACGTTCCCGTCGCTCAGATCGATGCCGCCAAGAAGGATCGCGGCGTGTCCAAGGACGGCTACACCATGGGTGACGGCGAGCGCATGCTGCTCGGCGCCGAGCCTTCCACGTACTATCTGACCTGCAACACCACGGCCGAGCCGTTCAACAACGCCGACCTGCGTAGGGGCATCTCCCTGGCCATTAACCGTGAGGCCATCTGCAAGACCATCTTCAAGGGTACCCGTACCCCTGCCGACGGCATTGTTCCTCCGGGCATCGATGGCTACAAGGAGGGCGCATGGGAGTTCTGCGCCTACGATGTCGACAAGGCTAACGAGTACCTCGACAAGGTTGCTCCCGCTGGCGCTAACGGCGATCGTGGCATTAGCGTGACCCTGTCCTACAACCAGGACGGCGGTCACAAGGAGATCATGGAGTCCATCATCGGTGACCTCGCCAAGGTTGGCGTTACCGCTGTCTCCGATACCCCTGAGTGGTCTGCCCTGCTCGAGCAGTATCAGAACTTTAACTATCAGTTCGGTCGTCTGGGTTGGATTGCCGACTACCCGATCATGGACAACTTCCTGTATCCGCTGTTCCACTCCGACTCCCTCGGTGGCGACAACCGCTCCGGTTACAACAACCCCGAGTTCGACGCCAAGGTCGACGAGGCTCGTACTATTGTTGACGACGAGGAGCGCGTCGCTAAGATGCAGGAGGCCGACGCAATGGTCGCTGCCGACTGCCCGGTCATCCCGATTATGTTCTACACGCACACCATCGCCGGCTCCGATCGCATTAAGCACCTCTATGTCGATCCGCAGAAGCACGCCGATCTGGGTACCGCTGAGCTCGCCTAAGAGTTTGCAGCTTCCGTGAGGGTCAAGTATTTACGTAGACCTCATGGGAAACATACAGTTCTCCCTAACCTGGGGTAAACTGGCTGATGGTAATTTTGGGATGCCGGTCTGGCGATCGGCATCCCATTTAGGTTAATCCCTAGATAGGGGAGTGGTATGGGTAAGTACATCGTTAAACGTGTGCTTCAGTTCATCCCGGTGTTTTTGGGCGTTACGCTGATTCTGTTCGCCCTCCAGAATATCGTGCCGGGAGATCCGATCAAGCTGATCGGTGGAGACAAGGCTCTGTCCCCCGAGGTGGAGCTTCAGCTTCGCGTCCGCTATCACCTGGTCCAGACGGACGAGGACGGCAACGCGATCCTTGACGAGAACGGCGACCCCGTTCAAACGTCGCTCGTGGACCGTTACTTGTATTACATGAACGGCCTGCTTCATGGCGATCTGGGCAATTCGTATCAGCGCAAGCTGCCGGTTACGGAAATCTTTGCCCAGAAGTATCCGTATACGGTCAAACTTGCCGCGTGCGCCATCGTGCTCGAGGCAATTATGGGTATCGGTGCGGGTATCATTTCGGCGGTAAAGCGTTATTCCTTCTGGGATATTTTGGTAACGCTCACCACGTCGATCCTCGTTGCGGTCCCGGCCTTCTGGCTCGGTATGTTGCTGCAGCTGTTCTTTGGCGTCATCCTCAAGGACGCCACGGGCGGTGCAATCTCCATGCCGATCTCGGGTGCCGGCGGTTCCAGCTCTCAGTATCAGGATTGGATGCACTATGTGCTTCCGACCATTACGCTGGCTTCGGTTTCGACCGCCTATGCTGCGCGCATTATGCGCTCGCAGCTGCTTGACGTCATGAACCAGGATTACATCCGTACGGCAAAGGCCAAGGGTCTCTCCAATCGTGCGATCATCGTCAAGCATGCGCTTAAGAATGCACTCATCCCCGTCGTTACCTATATTGGTGTCGACTTTGGCGGCATGCTTTCGGGCGCCATCCTGACCGAGACGGTCTTTAACTGGCCCGGTATCGGCTATGAGGTCTATCGCGCCATTAGCATGCGTGACTGGCCCATCGTTATGGGCGGCGTTACGCTCATCGTTGTCGTCGTCATGGTGATCAACCTGCTCGTCGACATTAGCTATGCATTCCTCGACCCGCGCATCCGCCTTGGCGGTCCGTCGGATAAGGCCTAAGGGAGGTACGTCTCATGCAGGAAACTGATTCTCAGTCTCAGGAGCAGGCTACCGCCACCAAGGCCGCATCTGCTCCCGCCAAGTCCCGCACGCTGTGGGGCGACGCTTTTAAGCGTCTTCGTAAGAACAAGCTCGCCGTTATCGGTGTCTGCTGGATCATCATCGTCGTTGTGGTTGCCCTGACTGCAGATCTGTGGGCTAAGCCCTGGCTCGGTTCCCCGACGGCTTCCGACTCGACCACTATGGCCGAGACGTCGCTGTTGGCTCCGTGTGCAGAGCATCCGTTTGGCACCGACGCCCTTGGTCGCGACATTCTCGTCCGCGTTATCTACGGTGCGCGCGTTTCGCTGTCCGTCGGAATTATGGCCACCGCGATCTCCACGCTAATTGGTCTGGTCATGGGTGCTCTGGCCGGTTTCTACGGCGGCATCTGGGATACGATCATCATGCGCTGTGCGGACATCTTCCTGGCGTTCCCGTACGTGCTGTTCGTTGTCGCCATGATCGCCGTTATCGGCCGTGGCCTTCAGAACGTCTTTATCGCCATCGGTATTCTCGGCTGGCCTTCGATTGCGCGCGTCTTCCGATCCGCGATCCTGACGGTCAAGGAAAATGACTATGTTGATGCTGCGCGCGCGATGGGTGCATCCGATGCTCGTATCGTCGTACGTCACATCTTCCCGAACTCCGTCGCCTCCATCGTGGTCTACGCGACCATGAACATTGGTGGCGCCATTCTGACCGAGTCCGCTCTGTCCTTCCTCGGCATGGGCGTTATTCCGCCTACGCCTTCGTGGGGCTCCATGATTCAGGACGGTCAGCAGTATCTTCTGACCGCTCCCTGGATGATGATCATGCCCGGTCTGGCAATTCTCTCGACGGTGCTCGCCTTCACCCTGCTGGGTGACGGTCTGCGCGACGCCCTCGACGTCAAGATGAAGGACGCATAAGGATGAAGAAGAACAAGAACTATGTGGACCTGAAGGACCAGCCTGTTCCCGAGGGCCAGCATCTGCTCGAGGTCGATGACCTTAAGATGTATTTCCACACCGAGGACGGCGTTGTTCGCGCTGTCGACGGTGTCTCCTACACGCTCGATCGCGGCGAGACCCTGGGCGTCGTCGGTGAGTCCGGCTCCGGTAAGTCCGTGACCGCCATGACCATCATGGGTCTTATCTCGATGCCTCCGGGAAAGATCGAGGGCGGCGACGTTCGCTATCGCGGTCGTTCTATCCTCGAGATGACCGAGGAAGAGATGCAGCACATTCGCGGCAACGACATCGCGATGATCTTCCAGGATCCTATGACCTCCTTGAACCCGGTCTATAAGATCGGCAAGCAGGTGGGCGAGGGCCTTCGTCTGCACCGTGGCTACTCCAAGCAGGAGGCGCTCAAGCGCGCTACCGAGCTTTTGGACCTCGTGGGTATCCCCGAGCCCGAGAAGCGCGTCAATGAGTATCCGCACCAGTTCTCCGGCGGTATGCGTCAGCGTGTCATGATCGCTATGGCTCTTGCCTGCGATCCCGATATCCTGATTGCCGACGAGCCCACGACGGCTCTGGACGTTACCATTCAGGCTCAGATTATCGAGCTCATGCAGGAAATGCAGGAGAAGAACGGCAACGCCATCATCATGATTACCCATGACCTGGGCGTTGTTGCCGATATGGCCGATAAGATCATGGTTATGTACGCCGGCCGTCCCGTCGAGTTCGGTACTGCTGAGGAAATCTTCTACGAGAGTCGCCACCCCTACACCTGGGGCCTTATCCGCTCCATCCCGGAGCAGGCCATCGAAGAGAAGAAGCCGCTTACGCCGATTCACGGCAACCCGCCTTCGCTCATGAACCTGCCTGAGGGCTGCGTCTTCTCTCCTCGTTGCCCCTATGCGACGGACAAGTGCCGCAAGCAGCGCCCCGAGCGCGTTGTCACCGAGTCTGGTCATTACTCTGCGTGCCACTACTCCGGTGACCCCGAGTTCCTCAAGAACGCTCCTGAGACGTCCCGTACGCGCAAGGATTCCAAGAAGGGAGGCGAGGCGTAATGGCAGATACCAACGAGCGTACTCCGCTGCTGAAGGTCGAGCACCTCTCTAAGGAGTTCCCCGCTGAGTCCGGCATGTTCGCCAAGCGCTTCTCCAAGCGTGTCGTCTCTGCAGTGAATGACATTTCGTTCGATATTTATCCGGGCGAGACCTTTGGTCTGGTCGGTGAGTCTGGTTGCGGTAAGTCCACGACGGGCCGCACCATCATGCGCCTGACCAAGCCGACCGCCGGTAAGGTGTTCTTCCAGGGTAAAGATGTTGCCGAGATGAGCAAGCATGAGATCAAGGACATGCGTCGCGAGATGCAGTTTATCTTCCAGGATCCTTATGCTTCGCTCAACCCTCGTATGACCATCGGCGAGATTGTCTCCGAGCCCATGACCATTCACGGCGTGGGCACCAAGGAGGAGCGCATTGAGCGTGTCCGCGAGCTTCTCGACGTTGTCGGACTGAACCCCGAGCACATTAACCGCTATCCTCATGAGTTCTCCGGCGGTCAGCGTCAGCGTGTCGGCATTGCCCGCGCATTTGCGCTGAAGCCCAAGCTGATTATCTGCGACGAGCCTGTCTCTGCACTTGACGTTTCCATTCAGTCGCAGATCGTCAACCTTCTGAAAGATCTCGGAAGCGAAGACAATCTTGCATACTTATTTATTTCACATGGTTTGAGTGTTGTAAAATATATCAGTGACCGAATTGGTGTTATGTACCTTGGAAACATCGTAGAGCTTGCAGAGTCACAGGAAATGTTTGATCACCCTACACATCCATATACAGAAGCGCTGTTATCAGCAATTCCGACGACAGACGTAGATTCAAATAGAGAGATGATTCCACTTGAAGGAGATATCCCAAGTCCGGTTCATCCGCCGAAAGGATGTAAGTTCCATACAAGATGTAAATACTGTACAGAAATCTGTAAGCATATTACACCGGAACTTGTGGAAATGAGACCGGGACATTTTGTAGCCTGTCATAATCCACTCGGAGTAGAAAAGGATTCATAAAATCAGAAAGGAATTAGCATGAGCTTTTTTGGAGGATACAGCAAACGAGGAAGACAGTTGGAAGAACAGGATAAAAAGTTCCTGGAATTTAAAAAGCAGATGAGTGACCAGAACATTGTTTTTGAAAAGGGAGATTATCTGGCAATGGTTTTGGGGGCATTCTGGGCACTCTGGCCGGCTCTGGCCATTACACTGGCAGTAATTGTGGGGATCAGCCTGTTCTTTTTATAAAAAACTGCAAAAATCTGAAAGGAAGAATGAATGGATTATACCAGGAAGGCATCAATACAAAGAAAAACTCTTTGGCAGCAAATCGCTGATGTATTAAGAGAAGACATCATTCGGGGGAAGATCAAACCGGGGGAACGAATTGTAGAAGAAGATATTGCGGAGAAGTTTCATGTAAGCCGGGGACCGGTCAGAGAAGCCCTGCGTCATATTGGGGAGGAAGGATTTGTTGTTTATGAGTCTCATAAAGGCAGTACAGTAAAGACGATTTCCTATGAAGAAATGCAGGAAAAATATCTTGTCCGCTCTACCCTGGAAGTTCTGGCAATCAGGATCATTGCCGGAAAACTTCCGGAAGAAATCGAACGGGAAATGGATGAGTGTCTGGAGCAGATGGAAAAAGCTGCGAAAGAAAAAGATGTGTACCACATTATGTGTTATGATGAACAGTTTCATTCATGCATTGTTCGAGCAGCAAAGTGCGAAACCTTATATAAAATATGGGCAATGCTCCGGGAAAGCAATTTGTGCGGATATTATACAATGGGTGTTGAATCCATCATCCCCTTTGATGTACTTCGCTACAATCATGAGATCCTTTTAAAAGGAATAAAAGAATTGCCTGTTGAAAAGACAGCAAAATTGATTGAGGAGCATTATATGATCGTTCCGGAAGTTCTGCATGAAAAACAGTGTAAGAAATCCGAATAGAACGAAGGATAATGTGATTTCAGTTGTTTTAGATCAGGTGGCTAAAAAGACCACCTGACAGCGGCGTTCTACTTCAAAGCTTCGTCACAAAACAGACTGTGTAAATACTTGCAATTACAAGAAAAAACGAATACAATATAGAAAAAGAGGCAGGTATCAGGCGGAAATGAGACAGATGGAATTTAAAATGGAACGTCCGGGACTGGTTGAACCCGGACAGATTGTTGATGTGACAGAGGGCGTTGTAGCTGCGTATTTTTATTATACGATTGAGCCGGCTGTGGCAATGAGCGCCAATTATCGTTCATGGCAGAGACTTAAGTCAGGACAGGGAAAGGTGATTGACGTAAAGCAGACACCGCAGGGGTATTATGTGGTGTGTGAATTTGATGAAGAGGATGTGGAATAAAGAGAAGGAAAAATCCACTGGAAAGAATTCAATATAAAAAGATCAGAGAATGATAAAAAATGTGATTATCAGACTCTGATCTTTTTATATTGTCATGTG
Source organism: uncultured Collinsella sp. (assembly GCA_905211615.1). Classification (GTDB taxonomy): domain Bacteria; phylum Actinomycetota; class Coriobacteriia; order Coriobacteriales; family Coriobacteriaceae; genus Collinsella. The sequence continues at coordinate 19,439 of CAJMBB010000020.1, forward strand.
TATGGAAGGAAACTACCGGTGGCAGACTCTGCTGATGCTGAATGATGGAAAAAACTGCTATATAATCCTGAACCAGGAACATAAACAGAGAAAATCTACAGTCCAAGAAGAGCAGGAAGTTCCCTGATTGCGCCAATCTGTCTTGGTGGATCCGGAATATCACCAAATCCATACGAAGCATAAATAAAAGGCACGTCTGCTTTCTGGCAGGCATCAAAATCACCTGAAGTATCTCCGACATAAACCACATCCTGCAGATGATTGCGCTCCATCAGAAGACGGATGGATTCATTTTTTGGAACCTGTGTCTGACCAAAGCATAAAAAATCTTTGATATATTTTCTGAGTCCCATCGTTTTTAGAAAAACTTCGATATATCCACACTGGCAGTTGCTGACGATATAAAGGTCGGTTTTCTGAGAAAGGTTTTCCAGTGTCTGCGCAACATCTGGGTAAAGAACACCGTGATCGGTTTCAAGCAGCCGATTTTCATAGTTAAAGCAAAGATAGCCGATTCGGTCACGTTCTTCTTTTGGGCAGGAAGGAAAGAGTGCAAGCGTGATCTCATCCATTGTTTTTCCAAAAAGTGACTTAAGCCAATCTGCTGTCAGTGAGAGGGATATATTTGCTTTTCCATTATTCTTT
>CAJMBB010000021.1 GCA_905211615.1 uncultured Collinsella sp.
TCGAGCACCAAAAAGGGCCGGGCCCGATAACTCGGAGCCAGCCCTGAGTCGCCTGACGTGAGAATCGCGGCGTTATTTGAGCTTCAGTGCCTCCATCATGGGCACGGCGGCGTCCCAGTCGATCTTCCAGCCGATCGACACACGAACGGTCTCGCCCGTCGCGGGAGCCGTCGCAAACAGCGTATGACCGTTGTCGGGACCGGTAAAGCGCAGCCACGTTATGCCGTTGTACTCGACCTGGTCTGTTGTCGTCTCCTTGCCTTCGTAGACCTGCTCCAGGCTCGCAACCTCTTCCTCCGGCGAGCGCGGGAAGATGCTGATGTTCAGGCGTCCTCCAGTCTCGTCGTGGAAGAAGTTTGCCTTTTCATGCTCTTCGTTGGACGAATCCAGCGTGTACCCATCGGCGGCCTCGATACTGTACGATGCACAATCGATGCCGGTCATATTGGCCGCGTCACCAGAATCGGCCACACCGCCGGCCGCCTTGAACTCCTTGGTCTCGCACCCCGTGGTGTCAAAGTGCATGGCTTCGTGATTCTTGGCGGGGGCGTAAGCGTCTACGAACTCGACAGTGATGGGCCCGTAGTACGCCGTCTTGGGCGCCCAGAAATACACGTACTCAACGGTCTCGCCCGGACCGATATCTGGCCTCTCGGAAAGATCGATGCCCTCGTGAAGCTCATCGGGAGCCTCGCTTGCAACGTAATCGAGCACGGCCGCCTTGCCGGAAGTAAACAACGGGTCGCCTGCCTCAAGATCGCCCTGGGCAGCATGCACGTTAAAGGAGCTAAACGTCCTGTTCTTTGCATTGTTGTTGGTGATCTTGACGTGCAGGTAAAAGCCGTCCTGCAGCTTAGCGTCGCCGCGATAGAACGTACCGTGGGCTACCGACTCATAGGTTATACCAGCTACCTCGACCGTCTGCGACTCATAGGCCTTCTTCTCTACGGGAGCACTGCCGCCGCCCGAGCTGCCAGCCGAGCCACTCGGCACATTTCCGCCGCAACCGGTAAGCGTGCAAGCCAGCACGGCCGAAAGCGCCACGGTGGGAATTCCTAACAGCAGCTTCTTCGTCATGGGCTTCATCATCCTCACCGCTCCTTTCGGCTTACAGCTCATCCGTTGCCCGAGTCCCAAGTCGACTCCGTGGCATCGGCCTCCACTATGAGCGTATGGCGAAAAGCAACGCCGGCGAAGTGACCCGTGGCCCAACTAGCAACCGCCCAGCATCCCCTATGGACCAAAAAGACTCGTATACGCACGCCCTCGGCCCATAAAATGAGACGCCTGTCCCAATGTTCGATTCAATCCAACAATCCGCATGGCACGTTTTTGACAAACGCATCCAACCGCAAACGTAGCAGGACGCATTCGACCGCCTTCAAACTTACTCGGACAGAACCGACTCGGTTTTGTCCGAGTAAACGCTGTTCCACCAAATTCCGAACGATTGTTCGATGGATTTCGTGTTGGTTGGAATCGCCTGTGGGCTGGGCTATGCTACCTTGACTATCTATATGACTTAAACGCAGCAAAGGAGCACCGAGAGAGCGAGTATGGCAAAAAACACCGCAAACTATGGTAACGACAGTATCCGCCAGCTCAAGGACGAGGAGCGCGTACGCCTGCGCCCCGCCGTCATCTTTGGCTCGGACGGACTCGACGGCTGCGCGCATGCCGCCTTCGAGATCCTGTCCAACGCCGTTGACGAGGCGCGCCAGGGCTACGGCAAGCTCATCACCCTTACCGCCTTTCGCGATGGCTCCATTCAGGTAGAGGACAACGGCCGCGGCTGCCCGCTCGACTGGAACCCCTCCGAGAAGCGCTTCAACTGGGAACTCGTCTTCTGCGAGCTCTACGCCGGCGGCAAGTATAACAACAACCAGGGCGGCGACTACGACTTCTCGCTCGGCACCAACGGCTTGGGCTCCTGCGCGACTCAGTACGCTTCCGAGTATATGGACGTCACTGTCTGGCGTGACGGCAACAAGTACTCCTTACACTTTAAGAAGGGCAAGGTCGTCGGCGCCAAAAAGAAGGCACTCGAGATTGAGCCCAGCGACGAAGACCGTACCGGCACCACCATCAAGTGGCGCCCCGATCTTGAGGTCTTTACCTCGATTAGTATCCCCCACGATTGGTATCGCGAAACCATGCGCCGTCAGGCCGTGGTCAACGCCAACGTGACCTTCCGCCTGCGCATCGAGGGCGACGACGGCGAATTTACCGAAGAGGACTTTTGCTACCCCAAGGGCATCGAAGACTACGTGCTCGAGAAGGTCGGTACCGACTACCTCACCGAGCCCTTCTTTATCGAGGCCGACCGTCGCGGTCGCGATCGTGAGGACCTGCCCGACTACAACGTCAAGATTACCGCGTGCATGTGCTTCTCGCGCACCTTCATGATACAGGAGTACTACCACAACTCGTCATGGCTCGAGAACGGCGGCTCTCCCGAGAAGGCGGCCCGTAGCGCTCTGACCAGCGCCATCGATGCTTACATTAAGCAACAGGGCAAGTACAACAAAAACGAGAGCAGCATCAAATGGCAGGACGTCCAGGACTGCCTGGTTCTGGTGACTAACTGCTTCTCCACCCAGACGTCCTACGAAAACCAGACTAAGAAGGCCATCAATAACCGCTTTATCCAGCAGGCCATGACGGCATTCTTTAAGGAGCGCCTCTCGACCTACTTGATCGAGAACAAAGATGCCGCCAACAAGATCATGGAGCAGGTGCTCATCAACAAGCGCTCGCGCGAGAACGCCGAGAAGACGCGTCAGAGCATCAAGACCAACCTGCAGCAGAAGACCGACATGGCCAACCGCGTGCAGAAGTTCATCGACTGCCGCTCCAAGGACAAGAGCCGCCGCGAGATTTACATCGTAGAGGGCGACTCGGCAGCAGGCGCCATTCGCACGTCGCGCGATGCCGAGTTCCAGGGTGTCATGCCCGTCCGTGGCAAGATCCTCAACTGCCTGAAGGAGGACTACCCGCGCATCTTTAAGTCCGACATCATCATGGACCTCATGCGCGTGCTGGGCTGCGGCGTGGAGATCAAGGACAAGCGCATCAAGAACCTCGGTGCCTTTGACCTGGACAACCTCAACTGGAACAAGGTCATCATCTGTACGGACGCCGACGTCGACGGTTATCACATCCGCACGCTCGTGCTCACCATGCTCTACCGCCTGGTGCCCACGCTTATCGACGAGGGTTACGTGTATATCGCCGAATCGCCGCTCTACGAGATCAACTGCAAAGAGAAGACCTACTTTGCCTACACCGAGCTCGAGAAGAGCGGCATCCTCAAAGAGATCGGCGACCAAAAGTGCTCGATCAACCGCTCCAAGGGTCTTGGTGAGAACGATCCGGACATGATGTGGCTCACCACCATGAATCCCGAGACGCGTCGCCTGATCAAGGTGGAGCCCGAGGACGTCACCAAGATGGAAACCATGTTCAACCTGTTGCTGGGCAACGACGAGGCAGGCCGTAAGCGCCATATCTCCGAGCACGGCAAGGAATACCTGGACCAACTGGACCTGCAATAGCAGCAAATCGATAACGACGGCCCATAAGAAGTTCAAGAGGATATCGTGGCAAAGAAGAAGACGAAGAACCAGCCAAAGAAAAAGCAGGTCAACGCCGAAAACGTCATCGGCCTGCACTCCGAGGTCACCGACCAGCCGATCACGCAGACGCTCGAGGTCAACTACATGCCCTACGCCATGAGCGTCAACGTCTCGCGTGCGTTCCCCGAGATCGACGGCTTTAAGCCCTCGCACCGCAAGCTGCTCTACACCATGTACAAGATGGGTCTGCTCAAGGGCGAGCGCCAGAAGAGCGCCAACATCGTGGGCCAGACCATGAAGCTCAACCCGCACGGCGATGCCGCGATCTACGAGACAATGGTGCGCCTGGCCACCGGCAACGAGGCGCTGCTCGCCCCCTTCGTGGAGTCGAAGGGCAACTTTGGCAAGTACTATTCGGGCGATCTGAGCTACGCCGCCTCGCGTTATACCGAGGCCAAGCTCTCCCCCATCAGCGCCGAGATTTTTAAGGACATCGACAAGGACCCGGTGGACTTCGTCGACAGCTACGACGGCGCCATGAAGGAGCCGCGCCTGCTGCCCACCACGTTCCCCAACATCCTCGTCTCGGCCAACAAGGGCATCGGCGTCGCCATGGCGTCCGACATCTGCGGTTTTAACCTCAACGAGGTCTGCACCGCCACCATGCACTACCTGCAGGATCCCGACTGCGACCTGCTCGAGTACATGCCCATGCCTGACTTCTCGACCGGCGGCGAGATTATCTATCGCCGCGAGGAGATGGAGAAAATCGTCGAGACCGGCCTGGGCAGCTTCCAGATCCGCTCCCGCTGGCGCTGGATTCCCGAAGAGCGCATCATCGAGGTCTACGAGATCCCCTACACCACCAAGACCGATGTCATCATCGAGCGCATCGTCAAGCTCTCCAAAGAGGGCAAGGTCAAGGAGATTGCCGACATCCGCGACGAAACCGACCTTTCGGGCCTGCGCATCGCCATTGACCTTAAGCGCGGCGTCGACCCCGACAAGCTCATGGCCAAGCTCTATCGCTCGACCACGCTGCAGGATTCATTCTCGTGCAACTTCAACGTGCTGGTCGACGGCTATCCCCGTGTTATGGGCGTGCGCCAGATTCTGCACGAGTGGGTCAAGTGGCGTATTGAGTCCACGCGTCGCCGCATTAACTTTGACCTAGGCAAAAAGTCCGAGCGCCTGCACCTGCTGCACGGCCTCGAGGCGATTCTGCTTGACATCGACAAGGCGATCGCCATCATCCGTGGCACCAAGCTCGAAGCCGAGGTCGTGCCCAACCTTATGAAGGGTTTCGACATCGACGAGACCCAGGCCGAGTTTGTTGCCGAACTCAAGCTCCGCAACATCAACGAGGAGTACATCCTCAACCGCACCAAGGACATTGCAAAGCTCGAGGGCGAGATTGCCGAGCTTGAGGAGATCCTCTCCAGCGAGGAGAACATCAAGAAGGTCATCAGCGACGAGTTGGCAGCGGTCAACAAGAAGTACGTGATGCCACGCCGCACGGGCAGGATCGAGCCCCATGAGGTTATCGAGGTAAGCTTGGAGCCCGAGGTCGAGGAGTACCCGGTTACCATCATGCTCTCGCGCGAGGGCTACCTCAAGAAGATGACCGACCGCGTGCTCAAGAAGGCGACCACGCTCAAGTACAAGGACGGCGATAAGCCCTTTATCGAGTTCCCGTCCTCCAACACGCACGAGCTACTCGTGTTTACCAACAAGAGTCAGGTATACAAGTGCAAGGTCGCGACGTTTGAGGATACCAAGTCGGCACAGCTGGGCTCGTACCTGCCGACCGATCTTGAGATGGAACCCGACGAGAGTGTCATCTGGGTCATCGACCCCGAGGACTACAAGGCCGACGTGCTGTTCGTCTTTGAGAACGGCCGCGTGGTGCGCGTCGCGCTTTCTGGATACGTCACCAAGACCAACCGCAAGCGTCTCAAGAACGCCATCTACGGCGGCAGCAAGCTGCTGTATGCCCAGGTGCTCAAGGAAGATCGCGACATCGCGCTGGTCTCGAGCGACTATCGTTTGATGAACTTCAACACGTCGGTGCTCAAGACCAAGACGACCACCAACACGCAGGGCGTCCAGGCCTTCACGGCCAAGAAGGGCCGCTCGGTCACCACCGTCGGCACAACCGAGGAAATTCTTGGCGCCGGCGTCTCGGCCGAGAAGTTCACCGCGCAGAGCCTCCCCTCCGCCGGCGCCCTCATGAAGGAAAACGACATGCCGAGTTTGTTTGACTAGGACGACGGCAGAACCGCCATAAGCTCTCAAAACGGTGGGGCCCGGAGCGCAGTAAATGCTGCGCTCCGGGCCCCATGCATTTCAGCAGCATCATCCCTATAGACAAAATGCCGCATAAAGTGGAACAGACATAAGCCCATCATTCATTCCAAAGGGCTTAGTCGATAGCCTGATAAGGCGCACGCCCGGATGGGTCTTTTTAAGTGAGGACAGGCTTCGAGATCTTGTGTTCTCCCCCGCCTTGACTTCAATCGTAGACAAGCATCCCTGTTTCTCTACTACAAAGTCGATTTCCGCACGATTGTCTCGCGCCCAATAATGCAGCGGATAGCCCATGGCTGAAAGCTGTTGGGCAATGTAGTTTTCGGTAAGTGCGCCCATGAATGTGCCGCCGATGCCGGCAAGAATATCGGCGCGTTGCGCACCGGCCTTGGAGACGAGGAGCCCTGTATCCGCCTGATAGATTTTAAAAGCAGAAGGGTTAACGAAGGCCTCTAAGGGGCTTTCGATCTGCCCGACTAGGCTGCAGCGCGCCACCGTACCCGACAATACAAGCCAGTCGAGAGCATCTCCAAAGAGAGACGCATTGCCCCCCGCTCGCACTACCTTGTATTGAAATTTACGATTCTCTTTGGCAAGCTGCTGTGGAATGGAATCGAAGCACGCACGCGTCTTTGCGCTCAAGCGTTCATCAGCATATTTATTGGTGTCGGCGGAATATCCGTCGAGAATAATCCGATGCTTTTCGGCCACATCAATAATTGACTGATCATCGATGTACGTTTGGACCGCCTCGGGCATTCCGCCAACAACAAGATACTGTCGATAGAGCCCAAGCGCCTTTTCATGAAGGCTTGGCGCAAGAGGAGCCATTAACTCGAATGATGAGCGTATCTCGTCAACCAGCTGATCGTGCCCCATCGCCCAGAGAAACTCCTCGAAATCGAGTGGAGTCATCTCAATCAAGTCGGTCTTTCCAACGGGGAACGAATACGACTGATGGTTAATGGCAACCCCAAGAAGCGACCCAGCAGCCGCAACGTAATACTCGGGAGCATCTTCGCAAAAGTATTTAAGGGAAGTGAGCGCTTCCTCGCATGCCTGGATCTCGTCAATGAACAGTAAGGTTTTGCCAGGCACAATACGCTGTCCCGTACGAGCCTCGATCGCGCGTACGATCGAATGAGGGTCGAGACCGCCCGAAAAATCCGCTCGCGCTGACCGGTCGTTCTCAAGATTAACGTAGACAACCGATTCGAAAAGATCCTGGGCGTACGTTCTGAGCAGATAGGTCTTGCCACACTGGCGCACGCCTTTGACCAGCAAAGGTTTTCTATCAGCCCTGTCTCGCCATTCCCTAAGGAGCTCGTCTGCCTTGCGACGCATACGCAACCTTCCCTCATGAACTTCTGCTTGACAATATTTTAACGCGGATTAATTTGTTTTCAGTTATTTTTCTGCGTTTAAAAATTGTTCTATACGGCACTTGAGGGAATTCACCCCTATCTCTTGGTAAGGATAGCAAGCATTTCCAGCAACGCCGATTGCCATGCGTTCTCCTTGCCCTTAGGCCAGCTTGCGAGCGAGCTCGCGCACCTCTTTCAACTTGGGCGAGGAGGCCATGCTGTCGCGCTCGGTCATGCCGCTAATGGTGACAATGCCCTGGTCTTCCCACTTGCAGTATGCGCATGTGGACTTGTACATAGCGATCGCCGCGTCATAGACACCTTCGCTGTGGCTGTCGAGCAAAAGGGCCATCTTGGTGAACGGGAAGCCCGTGGCACCGAAGACGCACAGGCGGTCAATGGCGGCCTTCTCCTGCGCAGTGATATCAAACCAGTAGATAGGCGAAGCGAAGACTCCCTCCTTCATGCCGCAGGCGCTCGGCACGCATTTTGTTGTAACCAAAACAGACGGAGCTATTCAGTCGTCTGTAGATCGCATCTCTCGTTCGCGCTCTCCAAAGAAGGTGCAAGCAGAAGCATCACGGGCATTGATCGGCGCCGATATGGATCACGACATGAAACCGTAAGGGTTGGCCAGAGGTTGCTAGATTCAGCAGCTCGCAGCAATAGAGCGAATGACGACTTCGGCGATATAATCCGTGTCATCTTGATTGTTCCCGCGCGGAAGGTACAGCTCATGTCCAAGCTCAACATCGACCAGCGATCGATTCGCGATCTTCTCACCGATAAGCGATCAGACTTCCTCATCCCCGACTACCAGAGGCCCTACGCCTGGGGCGAGGATGAATGCGCAACGCTGTGGGATGACCTGTTCTCGTTCGCTTTTCCAGGCGATGACTACGAGCGTTTCGACAGCGAGAACGACGAATACTTCCTAGGACCCATCGTCACCTTTAAGAACCTCTCTGGCCAACTCGAAATCATTGACGGCCAGCAACGCCTCACCACCATCATGCTGCTGCTCCGCGCGTTCTACGACAAGTTCACCAACATGAAGGATAAGCAGTCTGTGAAGATGCGCGAGGCAATCGCCCGTTGTGTATGGAAGACCGACGAGTTCGACGAGCCCGACATGGAGCGTCTCAAGATCGACTCCGAGGTTGCATCGGACAACGACAAAAATGAATTCCTCGAGATTTTACGAGAGGGCAATGTAGGCGATGGCTGGAAAAGCGCCTATGCCCGCAACTTTGCTTTCTTCCAGAGGAAAATTGAGCAACTGGTGAGCGAGTGGCCCACCTACACCGTCTACATGGCCACACGCGTCATCAACAATGTGATACTGTTGCCCATTGAAGCAGAGTCGCAGGACACCGCGCTACGCATCTTCTCGACTCTAAACGACCGAGGGCTGCCTCTCTCGGATGCCGACATCTTCAAGAGCCAGTTCTACAAGCATTATTCCGACACGGGGCGCAAGGACGAGTTCATCCGTCGCTGGAAGGCGCTCGAGGAGGGAGCGAACGCTATCTTCCGGCCCATGCGCGGAACACCAACCGATGAGCTATTTACGCGCTACATGTACTACCGCCGCGCGAAGAAAGGCATCCGCGACACGACCACCGCATCGTTGCGCGACTTCTTCGGTGCCGATGGCTACGCCATGCTCAAGGAGGACGCTACGCTCGACGATCTCGAGGCGCTGCTCGGCTTCTGGAAACGCGTCGACGCGCAGGAAGGGTTCAGCGAGCGCGTGCTCCGCAGGCTCTTCGTGCTGAACTACGCCCCCAACGGCATGTGGACCTATCTGCTAAGCGTCTGGTTCCTCGCCAACCGCGACAGCAAAGGTGTCCTCGATGACGAGGCACTCTACGGCTTTCTAAACAAGATCACGGCATTCGTTCTCGCCTACGCCATTGAGCGTCCCGGCGTGAATGCGCTGCGTTCGCCAGTGTATCCCGAGATGATCAACATCGTGGAGCACCGCCCGGTGGAGTTTCCTAACCACCACTTCAATCGCGCAAATATTGCTGAGCGATTCCGAACCTACGTGTTCACTAACGGCAGGCCTGTAACGAAGTCCATGCTCACTTGGTGGGCGTACGCAGACCCAGATCAACCACTCATGGACCTAGACACTACGCTCGAAATTGAGCACATCTATGCCAAGAAGCGCAACGAGGTAGACCCGCTCGTCGACCAATCCAACCTGGAGGCGCTGGGTAACAAGGCGCTGCTCGAGAAGCGTGTAAACATCCGCGCGGCCGACTACAGATTCTGCGATAAACGCAAGTACTATGAGGGATACACCGACGGCAATGGCAAGCGCAAAGCCGGAACAAAGATCGCGGAACTCAAGCGCCTGACACAAGTCATGGGAGACTTCACCGAAATAGACATCGCGACTCGCACGGCACGGATCATCGATGCCTTCGTGGACTACCTGGGCGACAACGGACTTTTGAGCTAAGGAGCGAACATGTTCGAAAGACTAACCAGGTACGCTGGCAAGCTGGCGGACAGAAACATGAATGTCGAGCTTGGGGGCGGGACGCTCGGACTCGAGGATTTTGTCGACGATTTCTATGAACTGGACGGGTTCGCGGACACCAGCTACTTCGAGACGCTTGAACGCCATGGCATCGACACCTCGGAAGGCATAGACAGCTGCGACATCGACCATGGGGACATTGACCTGATACGTGCATGCATCACGTGGTGCGTTCGTGGCGACCGCTTCTGCGACGGACTCCTTGCAGCGCAAGCCAGGAGTGGGTTTCTGGACCGCTGCCTCTCCCGGCTGAAGGAGCTCGACGAGGGCTGAGCGGCTGCCGCGAAGACATTTCGCCCGTGACAGTTACCAACGATAAGCAATAAATCAAGGAGCGTTCCTCAGATAAAGGCCAGCTACAGCTGATAGCAAAACTTGCAAAAAATAGCAAAAGTTGCAAAAGAAACTGTCAGCAACTATGCATGGCAATCAGTAATCCTCTTGGTAAGGGAAGTAGGCTTTTCGCCAACGCTGATTGCCATGCGTTCTTCTTGCCCTTAGGCGAGCTTGCGAGCGAGCTCTCGCACCTCTTCCAACTTGGGCGACGATGCCATGCTATCGCGCTCGGTCATACCGCTGATGGTGACAATACCCTGGTCCTCCCACTTGCAGTACGCGCAGGTTGACTTGTACATAGCGATCGCCGCATCATAGACGCCCTCGCTGTGGCTATCGAGCAAAAGGGCCGTCTTGGTGAACGGGAAGCCCGTAGCACCGAAGGCGTACAGGCGATCGATGGCGGCCTTCTCCTGCGCAGTGATATCAAACCAGTAGATAGGCGAAGCGAAGACAACCATGTCGGCGCCTTTCAGCGACTCGATCACGTCGGCCATGTCGTCCTTCTGCACGCAAGTGCCCTCATGGGTAAAGCAGTACTGGCATCCCAGACAACCAGCGATCTTTTTGCCGGCAACGCGGACGACCTCGACCGTATGGCCGCCCTCGCGCGCGGTCTCGGCAAACGCCTCGACCATGGTGTCGGTATTGGCACCCTTGCGCGGGCTACCACTCAATACAACGATATTCATAGAAATCTCCCTCCTTCATGCCGCAGGCGCGCGGCATGTTTTCTTGTAGCCAAAACGAATGGAGTTAATCAATCGCCTCGTTTCAGCTACTCCCACTCTTTAGAAGAATCGTCGCTGGAGACTTGCCATTAAATCAAGGCACGCCTTATTTCAGATATTCCTCAAAGAATGCCTTCAGCTTTCCAAACGGAATGATGTCCATCTGATCGTAAAGGTCGGTGTGGCTGGCACCGGGGATAATGAGCAATTCCTTGTTGTCCCCAGTCAGCTTGCCGTACGCGGTTTCGCTGAAATAGCGGGAGTGCGCCTTCTCGCCGTGCACCAGCAGCACGGCAGAGCGGATCTCGCCGGCGTATTGCAGGATCGGCATATTCAAAAACGACAGCGAAGACGTCACATTCCAGCCGCCGTTGGAGTTCAGGCTGCGGGGATGATAGCCTCGCGGAGTTTTGTAGTAGGCGTAATAGTCCGCCACAAACTGCGGCGCGTCCTCCGGCAGCGGATCGACCACGCCGCCCGCCAGCGCATAGCTGCCGTTTTTATAGTCCTCGGTGCGCTGCGCGTTCAGCGCTTTCCGCTTTTCGAAGCGCGCCTGCTCGGAATCCTCGGCGTCAAAGTAGTCGTTTGCGGTCACGCGGGTCATGTCGTACATCGTCATGGCCGCGGTAGCTTTGATACGGGTGTCGATGGCCGCCGCATTGACTGCCATGCCGCCCCAACCGCAGATACCGATGATGCCGATACGCTCCGGATCAACGCTTTCCTGTACCGAGAGGAAGTCCGCCGCTGCGCAGAAGTCCTCGGTGTTGATGTCCGGCGATGCTACATAGCGGGGCGTGCCGCCGCTCTCGCCGGTATAGGACGGGTCAAAGGCAATTGCGAAAAAGCCCAGCTCCGCCATTTTCTGCGCGTACAGACCGGAGGACTGCTCCTTCACCGCGCCAAACGGGCCGCTGACGGCGATAGCAGGCAGCTTACCTTCCGCGTTCTTAGGTACGTACACGTCGGCAGCAAGCGTGATGCCGTATCGGTTGTGGAAGGTCGCCTTGCTGTGCTCAACCTTGTCGCTTTTGGGGAATACCTTGTCCCATTCCTGCGTCAGTTTCAACTGCTCCATGCCTAAGCCTTCCCGTCAATCGCTTTAAGGTATTGCTCGTCGTCCACGGGCTCCAACCACTCGTTGGAGGCCTCCTCGCCCGGAACCTCCACCGCGAGATGGGAGAACCAGCTGTCGGGCGCCGCACCGTGCCAATGTTTCACACCCGGAGCGATGTTGACCACGTCGCCAGGGCGCAGTTCCTGTGCCGGTTTGCCCCATTCCTGGTAAAACCCTCGGCCAGCCACGCAGACGAGGATCTGCCCGCCGCCGCTTTTGGCGTGATGGGTGTGCCAGTTGTTGCGGCAGCCGGGCTCAAACGTCACGTTGTAAACGCCGACTTGCTCGGTGGAAAGGGGTGAGAGGTAGCTTTGACCGATAAAGTACTTCGCAAATGCGTCGTTGGGGGCACCGATGGGAAACGCCATCTCGTTTTGGTGCTGCGCCTTTGCGTCGGCAGCGGCTTCGTCCGCCCAGACCTCCTTCGCCATGCGAAAGGCCGCCCACGCCTTGGGCCATCCCGCATAAAACGCCGCATGCGTAAGGATTTCAGCTATCTCAGTCCTGGTCACGCCATTGTTCTTTGCGGACATCAGATGATATTGAAACGAAGAGTCCGTCAGGCCCTGCGCCATTAGGGCAACCACCGTCACTATGCTGCGATCTCGAAGGGAAAGCCCGTCTTCTCGGCTCCACACCTCGCCGAACAGCACATCGTCATTGAGCTGTGCGAATTTGGGGGCAAAGTCCCCCAGGGCATCTCTACCTGCCGTCTGTTTAATTGCCATGATTGATTTCCTCCTGTCGATGGTTTTGAGTGCAAAACTGCTTCCGCGCAGCTAAGCCGCGCCTAGACTCCCATGCCCATTCGTCGCGCCTGCTCAAGGGCGGGGTGACCGGCGATTACTGAACACCCCTTGCGCTCCCAATTTATATTGACGAGAATGAAGGTAATACCTAAACCTAACTTTAGGTCAAGGAGTTAATTCGAGATTTGTCCGGAGGACCCATGTACACAATCGGACAGGTGGCGGAGATGTTCGATCTGCCCGTTTCCACGCTGCGTTATTACGACAAGCAGGGGTTGTTCCCGGAATTGGAGCGGACGTCCGGCATTCGCCGATTCGGCGATACGGAACTCGAGGCGCTTCGGGTCATCGAATGCTTAAAGAAGGCTGGGATGGAGATCAAGGACATCCGGCTGTTCATGGAATGGTGTGCGGAGGGCCCATCGACATATCCCAAGCGCAAGGCCATGTTCGAGGAGCGAAAGGCCCACATGGAGTCGGAGATCGCGAAGATGAACCGCGCGCTGGACATGTTGAAGTTCAAATGCTGGTACTACGAGCAGGCGATTCAGGATGGCAACGAGGATAGACTGAAGGCGCTGATTCCCGACAATTTGCCGGAAGAGATCAGAGATACCTACGATAACGCCCACGCTCAATAATGCCGCCCGATGCTCAAGGGGGTTTGGCAAGGAGTCGTTTTAGGCAGACATGCAAAAAGAAAGCCTCCGAACCAGAAGGTTCGGAGGCTATTATTCCCGTTATTTCGCTGATGGCTTTGCTCTATGGCGACGCCAAAACAGCATCAGGCGGTACTCGACGGTATCAAAACGCGAGTTCAAAAGCCAGTTCCCGTTGTCCCCATAGACATAAGCGCATCTGCTCGCGGTTGCCTATCGATGCTCTGCCTCGAGCACGGCAGACACCGCATCGAGGAACTCCCGCACATGGTCTGCGGGCTGCAGCGAATGAAGCAGTCCGTAAGACACGAGACAGTCCCAATCGGTAGGGACGGTTTTGAGCATGGGGTGGACGTTGGCCCATAACGGCAGCGTCGCAAGCGCGAGGTCCTCGTTCGCGCCGCGATTGAACACCTCCGCCCGATATTGCGGGAAGTCTACGAGCGCGATTTGAGGATGATGCAAGAGTATCTCGTCGCGCACGCGATCGATTTCGGCGTTCCAGCCCCGGCGTATAAGCATAAGACTGTGATTGTGGAGGTCGTCGAATGTGACGATGTCGCGTTTGGCGAGTTCGCTGTCGACGGGAACGGCGCACCAGAGCGGCTCGCGCGAAAGCTCGAGGCCCAGGCACCCGCGCTCTTTAAGAAAGGCATCGTCGAAAATCCCCACCACGATATCCATGTCTTGCCCGAGGTTCGCCAAACCGCGCGCCGCCGAGGGTGTGTTATCAAACGTGACCACCTGAAGGCTCATGCCAGGGCAACGTTCCTTCACCTTCGGCCACAGCTTCGTGAGCGGCGTGCTGGGCGTCATGAGCGACACTCCCACGCGGATGATGCGCTTTTCTCCACGCTCGGCGACGCGGGCGCGTGCGATTGATTCTTGAGAGTACTGCACGATATGGCGGGCGTCGGCGAGCAGCGACCTGCCTGCTCGCGTAAGCGAAAGCCCCTGATGCGATCGGTGGAACAGCGTAAGGCCTAGCCGCGACTCCAGCAGGTTCATCTGCTTGATGACGGCCGTGGGCGTGATGAAGGACTCTTGTGCCGCTTTGGAGAAGCTGCCCGCCTCCGCCACGCGGATGAAAGTGTCAAGCTGTGGGTTGTACATCGATCCTCCTGTCACGCATTATGTGCCGTATATACCCCATGGTTATATCCATCATTCCAACGTGAACTTCTCGCACGTCAGTAAACGCCGTAGCCTTGTATTCGAAAAGTCGCCATTAAGGAGGAGACCATGGAGTATCTGAAGCTCAACAACGACGTAGAGATGCCCATCGAGGGTTTGGGCACCTTCCTCATGACCCCAGACGAGGCCGAGCCAGCCGCAACCGCCGCGCTCGCGGCTGGCTACGAGCACATCGACACCGCCAACGCCTACATGAACGAGCGCGCCGTGGGCCGTGCCATCGCCAAGAGCGGCATCGCGTGCGACAAGATCTTCGTCTCCACCAAGCTCTGGCCGAGTGCCTACGACGCGGGCATGCCGGCGGTGGACGCCACGCTCCAGCGCCTGGGGCTCGACCACGTCGACATGCTCATCCTGCACCAGCCGGTAGGCGACTACCTGGCCGCGTGGCGCACGATGGAGGAGGCGTACCGCGCGGGCAAGGTGCGCGCCCTCGGCCTCTCCAACTTCCCGCAAGACAAGATCGCCGAGGTCATCGAGGTCGCCGACATCAAGCCGCAGCTCGTGACCGTTGAGTGCCACCCCTACCACGCCCAGCGCGACCTGCGCGCCTACCTCGCGCCGTACGGCACGGTGATCGAGGCGTGGTACCCGCTCGGCCACGGCGACAAAGGTCTTCTGGAGGAGCCCGTCTTCGTCGCTCTCGCCGAGAAGTACGGCAAGACCCCGGCCCAGGTGATCCTGCGCTGGCACGTGCAGATGGGCACCTCCATCATCCCCGGCTCCAAGAACCCCGCCCACATCGCCGACAACGCGAACATCTTCAACTTCTCCCTCACCGAAGACGAGATGGCCGAGATTGCCAAGCTCGACGGGACCATGACCTACTACACCGCCACTGAGGAAGCACTCGCGGGCTACCTGACCATACGCCCCGATTTCAACGCGCAGGAGTAGCACTCAGACGACAACGGACCAACCAAGCCAACGAAGGAGATGCCCCATGACCGCAAAACCGACCGTGACCAGAAGAAACTTCCTGCTCGGGGCCGCGCTGTGCGCAACGATGCTCTCCGGTTGCAGCCAGGGTGACGGCGACCAAGCCGCCGCCGAGGACCAGCCCGCCGCCGCGCCCGCTGCAGGCGGCAACGTCCTCGTGGCCTACTACTCGGCACAGGGCCACACCGCTGCCGTAGCTCATACCATCGCCGACGAGCTCGGCGCCGACCTCTTTAAGGTGACGCCTACGGAGCCCTACTCCGACGATGACCTCGACTGGACCGACGACAGTAGCCGCGTGACCCGCGAGCACGAGGACGAGAGCCTGCGCGACGTCGAGCTTACGCAGGTCACGCCGAACGGCTGGGAGAACTACGACACCGTGCTCGTGGGGTATCCCATCTGGTGGGGCATCGCGGCCTGGCCCATCGACAACTTCATCTCAGGCAACGACTGGAACGGCAAGACGGTGATCCCGTTCTGCACCTCTTCCTCCTCGGGTCTTGGCCAGAGCGGCGAGCTACTCGCCGAGGCCGCGGGCAGCGGAGAGTGGCAGGAGGGTCAGCGCTTCTCGTCCAGTGCGGACGAGTCCGGGGTTCGTGATTGGGTCGCCGGTCTCGGCCTGGCATAAGCAATTAGAGATGGCAGACCGCCGACAATCTGGGAGTTTCGAATGATCTTATACTTCACCGGGACGGGCAACTGCCTCTACGTGGCGCGCGAGCTGGCCGCAGAGGGCGAGAGGGTTCTGAGCATCCCGCAGGAGCTGCGCCGCGAGGGCGAACTCGCCTACGCGGACGATACGATTGGCATCGTGTACCCCATCTACGGGCACATGATGCCCGACATGGTGAAGACGTTCCTCGAGCGCGCGACGCTCGACACGCCCTACCTCTACTTCGTTTGCACCTACGGCAACCGGCACGCCAACGCCGTCGAGCTGTGCCTGGAGGACGCGCGGGCGGCGGGGCTCAACCCTGCCTACGTGACCACGCTCCTCATGGTGGACAACTGGCTGCCCAACTTCGACATGGACGAGCAGCGCGCCCGCATCCCCGAGAAGAAGATCGGCGAGAACCTTGCGCGCATCCGCGCGGACGTCGCGGCGCGCCCCCAGTGGCTCGAGCCGGTGACCGACGAGGATCGCGCTGCCCACGAGCAGTTCATGAGCCGGGGCTTGCGCTTCGAGCCGGCGGCGCTGGGCGGATTCCTGACCGTTGATTCCGAGAAGTGCATGGGATGCGGGGCGTGCGCAAAGGTGTGTCCGGCTGGCTGCATCGCGCTCGAGGGCGGTAAGGCCGTCCGTAACGCGCAGGCGGGCTTTGGCTGCAACGCCTGCCTCGCCTGCATGCACGCCTGTCCCGCGCACGCCATCACCTGCGCGGCGGGCGACAAGAATCCCGCGGCACGCTTCCGCAACGAGCACGTGACCCTTGCCGAGCTGCAAGAGGCCAACAGCGGCCGCTGATGCGCTTCTCGCCAAGCCGAAAGCCTGCGGCTTCGGCTTGATTCATTCAGAAAGAGAAACTATGCACGTGAGCCATCTTTCACGCAGGTCCTTTATCGAGGCTGCCGCGCTCGCTGCGGGCGGGCTGGTACTCGGGGAAGGCCTGGTCGGCTGCGCGGATGTCCGTGAGCTTGGTGGCTACGTCCTCACGGAGGGGTCGCAGACAGACCGCGGCTTCGTCGTTGACGACGCCCTGCAGACGCCATCGGGCAGGACACTGCACTTCTCGCTCCATGTGCCGGACTCCTATGACGGGTCCGTGCCCTATGCGCTCTACGTGGCCTGCCCCGGCTGGGAGGGGCTCTACTTCCAGGGCGTGGGGGCGAATCTTCAGGAGGACTACCCCTTCGTGGCGAACGACTACATCGCCGACATGATCGTGGCCTCGCCCCAGCTCGACGACTGGGGCGAGCAATCGGCGTCAGACGTGGTGGAGCTCACCGAATGGCTGCTCGGCGCCTACAGCATCGATGCGGACTACGTGTACCTGAGCGGATGCTCGGGCGGCGGCGAGACCATCTCCATCGTCTTGGGAACGCGCCCCGAGCTCTACCGACACGCGCTTCACACCATCTCGCGCTGGGACGGCGACATCGAGACGCTCACCGCAGCCGAGGTTCCCGTGTGTATGGCTATCGGCGAGAACGACGACTATTACGGCTCCGGGCCCGCGCGCGAGGCGTACGAGGAGATTCGCGCCGCCTATCGAGCTCGCAGGCTTTCCGCGGAGCGCATCAGCGAGCTGGTCGTGCTCGATGTCAAGCCCACGAGCTACTTCACCGAGCGGGGCTTTGCTGCGGACGCGGGCCAGCACGGGGCGGGCGGCTACCTCTTTGCCCGTGACGAGGACATCATGGGATGGCTGTTCTCATGACGCGGCAAGCAAAGGGCACAGCGCAAAGGACGCTGCGCCGCGCGGTCGACGTGGCACTTGCGATTCTGCTTCTGGTTCAGATGTGCTACCAGCTGCTACCAGAGGATTTCCATGCGCTTCTGGGCGTCGTCATGACGGTCGTGGCCGCCATCCATCTCTGGTTCAACATTCCATGGATTCGCTCGCTCGGGAAGGGGCGCTGGGGCGCCGCACGCCTTCTTCTCACAGCGTGTTCGGCGGCATCTCTGCTCCTTATAGCGTTGCTCGCGTTGAGCGGCCTGGTTCTCTCGGGTATCTTACCGGCGCTGCGCCCTCTGGACGGGCTCGCCCATGCAGCCCACCTCAGCTCATCCTATCTCGCGCTGCTCATCCTCCCCTTCCACGCCGGGCTCCACGCAGCCAAAACGCTTAGCCGCTCGACGAGCAACGTAGCGAAACCTGCTGGGAAGCTGGGATTTGCCGCGTGGCTGCTCGCATCATGCGTGGGCATCTACGAGTTCTTCTCACTGCATATATGGGATTACGTGACGCTGCGCATGCCCTTCGTGCTTTCCGCCGGCGCCCCGCTACCGGTTTACCTGCTCGAGCACGCATGCATCATGGCGCTTTTCGCGTTTCTGGGTGCCCTGCTCATGCGGGTAGTCGTCCGCAGCGCCCGTCCGATCATACGCTAGGCGAACGAAAAGGGGCGGTGGGCCTCCGTCTTCACGGGTCCACCGCCGCCGAACTGAGTTACGCAAGTCGGGACTACGCGAGCTTCTTCGAGAGCGCCCTTGCCTCGTGCGTGTTGTCGACCATGCCGCCGTAGGTCATGCCGTAGAGCGCGGCGAAGCGCTTCATGGTGTACTCGCCCCAATCGAGCATCTCGCGCGTGGGCGCGCCACCTTGGAACACGAAATAGAGCGTCTTGCCGCTCATACTGCCCTCGCGCACCGGACCGTAGAAGCGGTCGAGCAGGTTGCGCAGCATGCCGGAGAGGCTGTGCCAGTAGACGGGCGACCCCACGACCAGGGTGTCCGCCGCCTCGATGCGCGCGAGCACGTCCTCGAAGTCATCGTCGCCGTAGCTCTGGCCGTAGCCGTAGACCTTGTGCTCGGCAAGATTCAGCTGCTCGTACGGGCGATTGCCGATGAGCTCGCGCGCCAGGCGCGCCGTGTTGCCATCCTTGTTGGGGCTTCCGTTGATGAAGAGAATCATACGTCTCACTCCTTACGTATTGTCTAATACCGCCTTTACCATAGGCGTGAAAAGATCCGGCGAGAAGTTCCCGCTCGTAGGCAGCTTATAACCGTGGGGTGTGGTCCGGCCACCACCGGCGTATCGGCT
>CAJMBB010000022.1 GCA_905211615.1 uncultured Collinsella sp.
AGCCGCCGCCAACGCGCCGATAAACGTATCGCCGGCGGCCGTGGTATCGACTACCGTGCTCGAAAGCGCCGGCATGCGCAGCAGCTCGCCGTCATCACCGAGCGTAACCGAGCCGGCACCACCCAGCGTGATGACCGCAGCTCCGGCGCCCTTGTCGAGCAGCGCATTGAGCGCGGCGACGCAACTCGCATCATCCGTGGGCAGAATGCCCGTCAGCACCTGGCACTCGGTCTCGTTGGGGCAGACCAAGTCGACCGCAGGCCAGACCTCCGCAGGCAACTCACAAGCAGGCGCCGGATTAAAGACCGCATAGAACCCCAGCTCGTGAGCGCAAACAAGCGCATCGGCCGTCGCTGCAAGGTCACATTCACCCTGGGCGATAAAGACGCTTCCGGCAGCCGGGGCAATCTCGCTGGCGTCGCCGTCGAGCTCATGGGCCACCAGACGTCTCAGCGCGCAGGCAACGTCCTCACCCGCAAGCGCATGGTTGGCACCCGGTGACAGCACGATGCGGTTGTCGCTCTCGCAGCGAATGATGGTCGCGGTACCGGTCTCCACGTCATCGCGACGCGCCACAAACTCAACGCCCACGCCGGCATCCTGAAGTCCCGCCACCAGCGCATCGCCAAACGTATCGCGCCCAACCGCGCCGATCATGCACGTGCGCGCACCCATGCGCGCGGCGGCGACGGCCTGGTTAGCGCCCTTGCCACCGGCGTTGGTGATAAAACCGCTGCCGCCGACGGTCTCGCCCGCACGCGGTATGCGCTCGCACGCCACCGAAAGGTCCATGTTCATGCTGCCGAACACCGCAACGATGCCGCGATCTGCCATGGAAACCTCCTCATCTGCGGGCCTTATGCCCACCGCCGGCCGTCGATCGTGCACTCTCGCACCCCCTATAACTTTAGTTCACTTTGATGTGGACGCGCGCTTGAGCTTGCGCCAGCAGCAAGCATTCACAGGAGCAGGCAGCTACAATGAAGGCGTGCTGATTATTCTCGTCATTGGATGATGTTTTATGGAACAACTCTCGCAATCGGGCTCGCGCGGTCGACGCCGCACGGGCAACGAGCCGGCGCCGCACGAACGCGTGAAGAGCGAACGCCGTACCAACGAGCCGCGACGCACCGCAAGCCCTCATCGCGCTTCTACCAACAACGCGGGCCGCGCCAACACTCCCGCCGCGGAGCAGACGCCTGCTCGCCCCAAGTCCCGCTACGTCCCTGCCCTTGACGGCCTGCGCACGCTTGCCGTCGTCGCGGTGGTGCTCTATCACCTCAACCTCACGTGGGCGCAGGGCGGTCTGCTCGGCGTCACGGTCTTCTTTGTGCTTTCGGGCTATCTGATCACACGCCTGCTACTCAACGAAGTCGCTAAGACCGGCCGCATCGACCTCAAGAGCTTCTGGATCCGCCGCATCCGTCGCCTGGTCCCCGCCGTGGTGACCGTCGTGGTGGTGACCTGTGCACTGTGCACCGTCTTCAACCACGTGATGCTCACCAAGATGCGCCCCGACATCCTGCCGTCGCTGCTGTTCTTCAACAACTGGTGGCAGATTGCCCAAAACGTCTCGTACTTCAATGCTCTGGGCGACCCCTCGCCACTCACGCACTTTTGGTCGCTTGCCATCGAGGAACAGTTCTACCTGATTTGGCCGCCACTGCTGTTTGCCATGGTATCCATGCATGTGAGCAAGCCCAACACGCGCCGCGTGGTTCTGGGCCTTGCCGTGGTATCTGCCCTAGCCATGATGGTGCTTTACAACCCTGCCGCCGACCCCAGCCGCGTGTACTACGGCACCGACACCCGTGTGTTCTCGCTGCTGCTGGGTGCCTGGATGGCCTTTATCCCCGATCGCGACCTGGCGCCGGTGCGTCTCGCTCGTCGTTTGGGGCTCAATCGCCTAGCTGGCGCCGCCAAGCACGGCAAGAACGCCGAGGGCAAGCCTGGCGAGAAGGCCGACGAATCAGCCGAGACCGCCCCGGCACAGCCGAGCGCCCTCGTGCGCTTTTGGTCCTCGCCCGCATCCATCGATGTGCTGGGCGTCGTGGGTCTGGTTGGTCTTGCTGCCATGGTCGCGCTCACCAACGGCTACACCGCTTTCCAGTATCGCGGAGGCACGCTGCTGTGCTCGATCCTCACGCTCATGGTCATCGCGGCCTGCGTGCAGCCCCAGGGAATGGTTGCCCGCGCGCTGTCCGCCGAGCCGCTCGTGTGGGTTGGCAAGCGCTCGTACAGCATCTACCTGTGGCACTATCCGCTGCTGTTGCTCATGAACCCGGTCGCCAACATCAACGATACACCGTGGTGGCAGTACATTTTGCAGGTGCTGTTGGTGGTCGCCGTGGCCGAATGCTCATATCGCTTTATCGAGACTCCGTTTAGGAAGGGCGCCTTTGGGCGCACCGTCGCCGAATTCCGCGATGGCGCCACCACGCCCGCCAACTGGGCACGCGCGCACGTCCCTGCCTGCGCAGCCTGCGCCGTCGTGTTGGTCGTTGCGCTGGGCGGTCTGATCTTTGTGCCCGAGACGTCTGCGCTGAGCGGCGAGGGCGCCGAAGTTCTGAACAAGGAAGCCAAAAACACCGCACCCACCGACCAGCAGGCGGCCGACGACACCGACAAGGACAACGATGGCTTCCCCGATGGCTCCTACGATCTGCTTATGATCGGCGACTCCGTGTCGCTGCGTGCCGTGGACACCTTTGACGGCGTGTTCCCGCACAGCCATATCTATGCCGAAAAGGGCCGCCAGTTTGATGCGGGGCGCGCGACATTTGAGGGCTATATCCAGCAGAACCTTGCCGGCAAGATCGTGGTCTTTGCCCTGGGCACCAACGGCTTGGTAACCGACGACCAGATCGACGCCATCATGGCCGATGCAGGAGATAAGCGTATTGTGGTGTTTGTGAACACGCGCAGCCCGCAGCCGTGGGTTGGCTCTACCAACCAGGCCATCGCCAACGCCGCTACGCGCTACAAGAACGTGCGCGTTATCGATTGGTACGGATACAGTGCCAACCGCAACGACCTGTTCGATGGCGATGGCACGCACCTATCGACCACTGGCGTGACTGAGTACCTTAAGCTCATCCACGATGCCGTCAAGAAGGACCTGCCCGTACACCCCGAGGATCACGTCAACGATCCGCAGCCGGCAGCCGTCAAGTCTGCCACCGACGCACTCGTCAATGCGCTCGCTCTCAAGCCGCACAAGCTGGGCACCGACAAGTAACCCACAGCAAACAACCCAAAATCACTCTTTTAGAGCCGGCCCCAAGAGGTCGTGGGCAAAAAACAGGCCGCAGCCCATCGCTGCGGCCTGTTCGGAAGCAAAAGTGGGCGTTAAGCGCTGTAGCCCATCGCTTGCAGCACAAACATGACGACCGTGAGCACTGTAATCACACCGATAGTCGCCCAAGTGAGCACATTCCACACGCGGCCGTTGCGGTTGGTACCCATAATGTGACGGTCGGCGGCGATAAACACCTGGAACACCAGAACCACGGGCAGTAGCACGCCATTGATGACCTGCGAGGTCATCATAATCTGGAACAGATCGACGCCGGGCATAAGCACCAGCACGGCAGAGATACCGATGATGGCCGTAATGATGCCGCGATAGACCGGGGCCTCGTCCCAGCTGCGGTCGGCACCGCGCTCCCAGCCAAATGCCTCGCAGATAGCGCTCGACGTGACGCCCGGCAGCACGCAGGCGGCCAAGAAGCTCGCCGCGACCAGGCCCGAGGCAAACAGCACCGTGGACCACTGACCCGCAATAGGCTCCAGCGCGCGGGCGGCATCGGCGGCATCGCTAATCTGAATACCCGCCGGGAACAACACCGTACCGGTCGTGATGATAATGAAGCCGGCAATGACATCGGCGGCAAGCGAGCCGCTCACGGTATCGATGCGCTGCAGCACGATATCGTCCTCGCCCGCGTTCTTATCGACCACGTTGTTCTGCGCCAAGAAAATCATCCACGGCGCGATGGTGGTACCGATCGTTGCGACCACGAGCGACACGTAGCTGGGGTCATTTTGAATGTTAGGCACGACCAGGTCGACCGCGACCTCACCCCAGTTGGGGCCAGCCATAAATGCAGCGACGATATAGGTCACGAACACGCAGCTCACCAGCAGCAGAATCTTCTCGATGCGCTGGAAACTACCCGACATGGTAAGCATCCACACCAGCAGCGCCACCAACGGCACCGAGATGCTCGCCGGCACGCCAAAGAGGGCAAGGCCGCTGGCGATGCCCGCAAACTCCGAAATGGTCACAGCCGTGTTGGCGATCAACAGCGCCGCCATAGCAAGTACACTCTTGCGCACGCCAAAGCGCTCGCGAATGAGCGATGCCAGGCCCTTGCCCGTGACGCAGCCGCAGCGCGCCGCGGTCTCCTGCGTCACGATGAGCAGCACAGTCATGACGGGAAGCATCCAGAGCATCTTGTAGCCATAGCTGGCGCCCGCGCTGGAATACGTTGCAATGCCGCCGGCGTCATTGCCCGAAAGCGCCGCCAGCAGACCGGGGCCCATAGCGCCAAAGATGGCCGCGATGGTCAACTTTTGCTTGGTGCCCGACTTTTGCTTGTTATTTTGCACGCGACCACCTAACCCATGACCGACATGGTGAGCAGCACCGCAGCGGCGCAGTACGCTACGCACGAGATCATGACGGCAATGACGTTCATGGCGGTGCCCGACGTGTTGAGGTCATGCTCGTCACGCCAGAACAGCACCATCAGGTAAATCACGGCGCTCATGTTGCCAATCAGGCAGACGATGGCCGCAATGTTAAAGCAGCCGGTAAAGAGCTGTTCCTCAAACATGGGCGCGTCGGGGAACGCGGCGGTGCGCACCAGCTGGGCGCACAGGTAGGTCACGAGCGACAGGATCAGGCCCATGCCCGTGCTCTGGAAGAAGAACCCCAGATACGGCTTGGGCTCGTCATCGTGACCGTCATACTCCAGGAAGTAGTTCTTGACGAACGACACCATGCGCGAGGCCGCCAGCAGCACGAGCGGCATGGCGCACATGGGGAACACCACCAGATGCGCGGAGCCGAGCGCCGTCCCCAGCACCGTTGCCATGATGCACGAGGCAATGCCCCACACGACAACCCAGTACTGGCGATGCACGAACCAGCTGAGCACATTCGTCGAGTCGTCGGACGCGCTATCGCCCGAGCCGACGCCTGCGATCTGCAGGTCCTCCTGGTGCTCCTCGGCGATAACGTCCATGGCGTCATCAAAGGTCACGATACCCAGGATATGACGGTTCTCGTCGCAGACAGGGATGGCAACCAGGTCGTACTTGGTCATCTCGTCCGTCACGTCTTCCTGGTCCTCGTCGGGCGACACATAGACCAGGTCGCGATAGGCCAGCTGACCCAGCGTGGCATCGCGGTCGGCCACGATCAGCGTGCGCAGCGAAAGCACGCCGGTCAGCATGCCGCTCGAATCCTCGGTATAGACGTAGTAAACGCTCTCGAAGTCCTCGTCGAGCTCGCGAATCGCCTCGATGGCGTCACCGACCGTCGCCGTGGCGGGCAGGGAGACAAACTCCGAGGTCATGATGCGGCCGGCGGTGTTGTCCTCATACCCCAGCAGGTTACGAATCGCCTTCTCCTCCTTGACGCCCATCAGGCGCAGGAGCTTCTCGGCCTTCTCGTAATCGAGCTCGTCGATCAGGTCGGCTGCATCGTCCGGGTCCATCATGGCCAGCATCGACGATGCGTCCGTGTCGGACAGGCCCTCGAGCATCTCGGTCATAAGCTCGTCGTCATCGAACTCCGAGATGGCCTCGGCGGCCTGGGCAGTATCGAGCTGCGCAAACACCTGCGCGCGTAGGCGCGGGTCGAGCTGCTCGATAATGTCGGCGATGTCGGCAGGGTGCAGCTCGCCGAGCGTCTTGTGCGACACCGAGAGTTGAATGTTCTTGGTCGAGCGGTCGAGCAGGTCCATGTAGGACCAAGCGATGATGTCCTCACTGAGCGGCTTGCCCAGGTGCTTCATAAAGCCTTCGACGATATGCTCGAGCGCGGGGCTGATGGCGCGTAGCAGACCGCGGGCACCGACCTCGGCGCCCAGCAGGCGCAGCTGATTTTCGCCCGACATGGAAAACTTGATGTCGTTTACGCGCACGACCTTCATGCCCTGCGTGTCGACAATCTGCTTGTTGAGCACGTCGCGGGCAAGCAGGAGTTCGGTCGGCTGCAGGTACGAAAAACGGATTTCGGTGGCCGACGTCTTAAGGTGTACACCCGTCTCGTCGATACGGTCGACCCATTTGCGCCAGCTGATCATAAACGGCGTCTTGCCGGGGCCGCGGAACGCGAGCGACGTCACGTGTGGAAAAACTTCGCCGGTAGCAATACCAAAATCGTTGACCACGCCGAGCTTTTCGCCGTCGACGTCCAAGACCGGCAATTTGAGCATCTCACTCAGATAATTCAATGGTGCTCCCCATCATTATTCCTCCGGACGCGACCGCGCGTGCGGCGTCCGGGGGCTTCTGGATATGTATACGCATGCGCGGGCGGCACGCCGCTCGACGCTTACACCCCGTGCATGCGCAAAAAGCACCTGCATGGGGTCATCGACTGTATGGTCGAGGTTTGGATTTCACCTGTAACCTTTCTCTTGACCCTCATTAACCGCAGTAACTATAGCATCAGCATCGCCCTGCGGCATCGAATTTATGCGCTGCACATTGCAGGCATACCAAACGCTGACGCATCCGTGACATAACCACTGGGGACGTTCTTAAACGACTACCCAATGACTACTCTGTGGTGTCGTTGTCCTCGGCAAGTTGGGGGAACACGGCGTCCTCGGGCATGGTGACCTTCGTCAGCGAGGTGAGCTTTTTGCTCAGCGACGTGTCCGTCTTGACCAGGTCGCTGAGCGTCACGATCTTGTAGCCGTCGGCAATGAGGCCGTCGATAATCTGCGGCAGCGCCTCGAGCGTCTGCTCGGCGCATTCGTCTCTATCAGTGAGCAGCACGATATTGCCCGGCGTCACCGAATCGAGCACCGTCGAGACCTGCGCGTCGGCACCGTTGAGTAGCCAGTCGCCCGAGTCAATATTCCACGAGACCACGGCGGAGACCAGGTCCATCGCATCAATCCAGTTTTGCTCGTCAAAGGCAGCGTAGGGAGCACGCAGCAGCATCGTCTTCACGCCGGTCGCCGACTTAATCGCATCGGTACCTTTCGTGATCTGTTCGCGTACCGCCTCACGGTCCTGACCCTTGAGCGAATCGTCGCTGTAGCTGTTGGATCCGATCTCGCACCCGGCATCGACAATCGCCTTGGCCGTGGCAGGCGAGGCCTCGGCCGCATCGCCCGAAAGGAAGAACGTCGCGGTGACGCCCTTTTCCTTGAGCACCTGCAAGATCTGCTTGGTAGCGCCGCTCGGACCCTCGTCAAACGTCAGCGCCACGTACTTTTTGTTGCCCTTGGGCGCCACGCTGGCGCACGCAACAACGCAATCGGTGGCGGGCACAACCTCGCCGCGGTCTTGCGTCTTGCCCGACTGCTCACCAACCCACACCTCGGAGCGGCCCTGGACACCCCACGTCTGCACATACTCGATAGCGCCCGTACCCTCGACCTTGAGCTTGGGCTCGATAACCGTAGCCTGAACCTCGTGCTTCTCGTAGGTGTTACGGCCATCCTTGACCGTCACCTTCTCGCCGCCCTCAAGTTCGCGGCTATCCCATTTGCCCTGCTTCACGCGCTTGCCGTCGACCTTCACCGACAGCTTTTCGCCCCCATGGCGCTTGAGCACGCTGTCATCGACGGCCAGCAGGTCGCCTGCGTCGTAGGTGTCAGTCAACTCCTGGTCGTCGATGAGATTCTGCAGCGTAGAGCCCACGCGCACCGCGGTCTTCTGGCCGTTGAGCTCCACGTCCACACTGCGGTTGACGTAGCCCACGACGGCAGCGATAAACAGCACGAGCGCACAGCCCACGGCAATGAGCGCATAGGGCAGGCGAGACGAACGACGGGGCGTACGGCTGTTGCCGATGCGAGCGCTGCGGTCGCTAAAGCCGCGGCTATGGTTGAGATACATCGCGCCGGGCTTACGGTGACGTTTGCGCTGACCGCTGGGCAGCTGCCCCAGGTCGCGGCGCGCCGTCGGACGCGCACCCGAACGCCCGTTTAAGTTGGATCCGTTTTGGCGCATGTGCCCTCCCCCATAAACACAGCAAGCCGGAGCAACAGGTCTCCGGCTTGCCTCCCATCATTTGGTACGTCGCTATTTTGTAGCTTTTGACGAGCCTCCGCTCGCCTTTTGGTATTCGTCCTTAAAGGCCTTGAACATGCCGCGCGTCTTGCCGAGCTGCTTGCCCAGTGCGCGACTGCCCTTGTCCACGGCAACCGATCCCTTGTCGTCGAGCACCTTGGCGCCCTTTTTGACCTTGTCGCCCACCACGACGCTGGCCTCGGCGGCCTTGGCAGCCGCACCGCCCGAATACCCGAGCGACTTGACCTCGTCCGAGACGACCATCGCGCCGTTCTCGTAGCCGCGCAGCATCGTCGGCGGCACCTGCGTGTCACCAACCAAAACACTCGAAGCGGCACCGGCAGTCACATAGAATGCCTGCACGATGCCCGAGCGTGGCTTGAACTCAACGTCCGAGCAATAGCCCACGACGTCGCCTGATTCCGTGCGCACGTCCATACCGACCCAGATGATGCAATCGTCCAGGTTGATGTCGAGACGCTTGGCCGCAGCGGCATCGTAGGTGCCCTTGACGTCGTCAACCGCGATGGCACCCTCGTAGACACCAATGGCGTCGAGCGCTACGAATCGGTCGGGACGCTCGATCATGCCCGCGATATCGGACTGGCGGACCATAAAGCCGACCACGCGCGTACCGCCCGGGGTAAAGACCGGAAAGTGAATCTTTCCGAGCTTTTTAGGGCTGCGCGGCGTGCCGTCCTTTTTGGTGCGCTTGTCCTCGGTAGGCTTGCGATAGATCTTGGCGCCGACAAAATCCCCGGCGCGCATTATGCCTCGGTCGAGGGCTCCGCAGCCTCGGTATCAGCCTCGACGGCGTTCTCGACCACGACGTCGGCGGCAGGCGTCACGTTGCCGCCCGAAATGGCGTCGTTGAGCTGCTCGCGCAGCTGGTCCATGCGCTCGCGGGCCAGGTCGACCTTGGCGCGCAGGTCGTCGGTCTTGGCGTCGACCATCGGGCCAAAGTCATTCACCGCAGCACGGGCCTCCTCGGCGCTGCGCTCGTAGGTGTCGCGCATATTGTCCCAGGCGTCGTTGGCGATATCGGCAGCCATGGCGCGGGTCTCGGCGCCCGAGCGCGGGGCCAGAGCAACGCCGACAATAGCGCCGGCAGCGGCACCAAAAAGTGCGCCGGAGACAAAGCTAAAAGTCTTACCCATGATCATTCCTCTCCTGCGGGCACGTCGGTGCCCACCGTTTGAATGCTGTCCATTATACCCGCAGCGCATCACTTGCCGCTCCGCTCATCTGCGTACGGCAAAGGCGCAGGTACGTGATGGTGATAAACGCGTAGGCCTACTCTTGGGGCATAGCCGGCATGGCCACCGTGGCACCCGGGTCCTCGCCGGCGCCGTCCACGAGCGGCAGGCCGCCCTCATGCGCAGGTCCTGCCGGAACCGTCGCAGCACCGCCAAAGACGGCAGCGGAGGCCTCGTGGTTCTCGGCAACCGCGCCCTCGGTATCAATCGCCACCTGGGGCTCGTCGTCAAAGTTGGGGACGCCCTGGGGCTCGGCGGGAACGGGCTCGGCGGTCGCATCGGCAACGAGCTCGGCGTCGACCGGCACATCGCCCTCGTCAGCGCCCTCGTCCTCGGCAGCATCTTCGCCGTTCGCAGCGGCGACGGCCTCGCGAGGATCCTTGCCCTCGGCCTCGGCGCGCATGCCCAACACCAGGTTGCGCAGACCCGCGACCGTGCCTTCCACGTCGGGGGCAGGCTGGTCGGCGTGCAGGTACGCCCAGTCCATCATAAAGGTGGCCGAAGACAGCGCACCGATGGCCAGCGCGTCGTCGGGGCACGAAAGCTCAACCTCAAAGACGCGCTCGTCGTGCTCGCTTACACGCGTGCGGCCGCACGAGATGCTGCCGGCAAGCCCGGTCTCGTTCATGAGCTCGACCGTCACATGCTCAAGCAGATGGCAAAGCTCGGTCTGGCCCATGCAGTCCTGGAACTCGCGACCGGAATCACCCAGGCACAGGTGCTTGGCAATCGCCGGCACCAGGTAATACACGCGCGCCGTGGCCTCGATATCCTCCGAGGTCATGAGCGGCATGCCGGGGTTCACCAGCACATGCGCGCAGATCTTGTCCTCGCTGACGGTGACCTTAAGGATGTTGAACAGGCCTGCCATAACTCTCCCCTACTCTTCCTTGTCCTACTCGTCGCCGTCGTGCGGGTCCACAGAACCCGCACCCGACGTCGTCGGCTCGTCTACCGAAGACTCGGAATCCTTCTTATCGGTTTCGGCCGGAGCGATCACGCGAATGAGCGAGATGCGCTGGCCACGCATCGACTGCACCTTGAACTTGTACCCTGCAACCTCAAACACCTCTCCGATGTCGGGCACCGAGTCGCAAAGCTCCAAAATCCAGCCAGCGATGGTCTCATAATCATCGCTTTCCTCGAGCGGCCAACCAAGCTCAATCGCGTCATCGCACGAAAAACGCCCATCAACGAGCCACTCGCGGCGCGAAAGGCGCGTGAGATACTTGTTGTCGGGGTCGAATTCATCCTCGATCTCGCCGACGATCTCCTCGACGATGTCCTCGATAGTGATGATGCCGGCCGTGCCGCCGTACTCGTCCACGACCACTACGATCTGGTCGTGCGAAGTCTGCATCTCGGACAGCAGCGGCAGGATGTCCTTGGTGTCGGGCACAAAGGTGGCGTCGCGCAGGTAATCGGCGATGGGCTGGTCGCCCTTACCGTCGAGCGCGGGCTGAATCAGGTCCTTGATGTGCGCGATGCCCGCGACGTTGTCGGGATCCTCGTGATAGACGGGGATGCGGCTAAAGCCGGTCTGGCGCATGGTGGACAGCACGTCGGCGACCGTCTCGTCGTCCTCGCACATGGTGGTGTCCACGCGCGGCACCATGACCTCGCGGGCAACGGTGTCGCCTAGGTCGAAGATCTCGTGGATCATGCGCTTTTCCTCGTCGAGCAGGTCGTCCTGCTCCGAGACCATGTACTTGATCTCTTCCTCCGAGACGTTCTGGCGGTCGTCGGCGCTCTTGATGCGCAGGATGCGGGCCAGGCCATCGGAGCAGGCGCCGGTCAGCCACACGAGCGGGCGAGCAATCTTCTGGAACACGGAAAGCGGGCCCACGACCTGCTTGGACACGCCCTCGGCATTGGCCAGGCCGATGCGCTTGGGGACGAGCTCGCCGATCACGATGGATACGAAGGCGACCGCGACGGTGATGATGACCGGCGCCAGGCCGCGCGCGATGGCGGAGAGCGGCGCGATGCCAAAACTCATGAGCCACGTGGCGAGCGGGTCGGACAGACTCGTCGAGGCGACGGCGGACGAGGCGAAGCCCACGAGCGTAATGGCAACCTGGATGGTGGCGAGCAGCTGGTCGGAGTCGGCAGCCAGCTTAATTGCACGCTCGGCGCGCTTGTCGCCTTCCTCGGCCTCGTGCTCCAGCACGGCGCGCTTGGCCGTGGTGAGCGCCATCTCGGACATAGAGAAGTAGCCGTTGATGAAGGTCAAAACGAGGGTGGTGATAAGGGAGATGGTTATGTCCATCGGGAGTTTCTCGAACCTCCAAGATTCGGGACGTCGGACTAAAACGTTGGTGGCGGATACGGCAATTGCACTGGCGACCGAGCGGGGGCACGGGCGCTGGCGTGGTCGCTAGATTACGAAGAGGATCACCGCCATGAACTGGAAGATGCTGCCGGCGAGCACCCACAGGTGAAACACGCTGTGCAGATAGCGCACGTTTTTGGCGATATAGAACGGCACGCCCGCGGTGTAGCACACGCCGCCGACGGCGAGCAGGGCAAGTGCCACGGGGTTGAGCAGCGCCACAAGTTCGGGCAGCTTAAAGACAACGAGCCAGCCCATCAGCAGGTAAACCAGGCCGCTTACCCAGTGCGGTTGACGCTCGCGCATAAAGCACTCGAGGGCGATGCCGATAATGGCGATGGCCCATACGGCAAAGAACAGCACAGCGCCGCCGTCGTTTGCGAGCGTGATGAGGCAAAACGGCGTATAGCTGCCGGCTATGAGCAGGTAGATGCAGCTGTGGTCGATGATGCGAAACACGCGCTTGGCGCGCGCGGGCTGAATCGCGTGGTAGAGCGTGGAGGCTAGATATTCGAGGATAATGCTGACACCATAGACAATTGCCGCGGCCATGTGGGCCGGGCCTCCGCCGCGCAGGGCAGCGAATACGATCAGGAGCACCAGACCCGCGATACCCAGCAGGCAGCCGACACCATGGGTGACGGAGTTCATGATCTCCTCCCCCACTGTGTAGTGTGGAACGGCCGCGGTCTTGGGTCGCGGCTTAGAACTGTCGCTCGAATCGGACATGCCGGTTACATCCTCCAACGTAAAGAGTTCTCAACACTATATCAAAGCGTCTAGGTACGTGCGAAATTTGCACCATACGTGACCCTTTGTTTACCCATTCTTTGTCTGTTGACGCATCAACGGCGAACGTCCATAATGCGCTTGCATTAAATGTTGATGTATTAACATCTTATAGGAAAGCTTCTTATGTCTCAAAACGCACGTTCCCATCGAAAGCTCAAGATAGCCGGCATCGTTGCACTGGTGGCTGTCGTTGCGCTGCTCGGATTTGCCGGCAACTTTCTGTTTGACTTCGCGCTGAATCCCCGCGCGCCATACACCATGAAGATGATGCAGGATGGCAAAGACGACAAAAAAGGTGAGCAGCCGGATGTCGAGGAAACCGAGGCGCGGGCGTGGTTTAAAGAGAATCGCGAGAGCAGCAACCTCACCGCGGACGACGGGACTGAGCTCGCCGCTTGGTATTTTGCCGCGTCGGAGAGCACGCACGACTACGCCGTCTGCCTGCATGGATATACCAACGAGCCCATCGGTATGGCCCGATACGTCAAGCGATTCCACGACCGCGGCATGAACGTACTCGCACCCGCCGCCCGCGCCCACGAGCGCTCCGGCGGCGACTATATCGGCATGGGCTGGCCCGAGCGCCTCGACATCGTCGCATGGATCGAGCGAATCGTTCAGGCCGACCCCGAGGCGCGCATCCTGGTCTTTGGCGAGTCGATGGGTGCGGCAACCGCCATGAACGTCGCGGGGGAATCTCTGCCCGCAAACGTGAAATGCATTATCGAGGACTGCGGTTATACGAGTGTTTGGGACGAGTTTTCTCTGCAGCTCAAGGACGTGTTCGGCCTGCCCAGCTTTCCCCTGCTCGATGTAGCAAACCTGGTATGCAACGTGCGCGCGGGCTACGACTTTCATAAGGCGAGCAGTGTGGAGCAACTCAAACACGCGACGGTTCCCATGCTGTTTATCCACGGCGACCAGGACACCTTTGTACCGTACAGCATGCTCGACCAAAACTACGACGCGTGCGCCAGCAAGGTCAAGCAAAAGCTCACCATCCATGGCGCCACCCACGCCAAGAGTGCGCAGGTCGACCCCGAACTCTACTGGAACACGGTCGACAACTTCCTCGACGAGTATTATTAGGAAATAGGACGGTTTACTGGTCTATCTGACCCCCTAGCACTTCCAAAAAGCCGCCCGTGGGCACTGTGCTCACGGGCGGCTTTTACTAACGTTGTGCTACAAAGGCGCTTATTTTGTCCAATAGCTAGGCGCTACTTGACCTCGATGAGCTCATACTCGCTCGTGCCCAGGCCAATCTTCTCGGCGTGTGCGATGCACACGCGCCAGTCGGTGTCGGGATGCGTGATGCAGAAGGGATCCTTGGCCTGCTCGCCCTCCAGATGCTCGTGGTTGTGCTCCATCTTGGCCGCGCTATCGGTGAGCTCGGTGTTGGGCAGCGGCTCGGATGCCATGACGGCATCGGCGCAGGCCTGGTCGATGGCGACCGGGTCGAAGCTCGCAAACATGCCGATATCGTTGACGATAGGCGTGTCGTTTTCGGGATGGCAATCGCAATTGGGGCTGATGTCCATGGCAAGCGAGATGTGGAAGCTCGGGCGGCCGTCGACGACGGCCTTGGTGTACTCGGCGATCTTGCAGTTGAGCACGTCGGCCGCGGCGTCATAGCCGGGCTTGATGCAGTCCTGGTTGCATGCCGCAATGCAGCGGCCGCAGCCCACGCAGCGATCGTGGTCGATGGTGGCCACGTGCACCGTGCGAGTAGCGCCGCTGGCAAGCTCGCGCTCGCGGGTGTCGTTGAACGAGACAGCGTCGTGCGCGCAGATCTTTTCGCAGGCATGGCAGCCAACGCAGTGCTCGGTCGCGACGTTCGGCTTGCCGGCGGCATGCTGCTCCATCTTGCCGGCACGGCTGCCGCCTCCCATACCCAGGTTCTTCATGGCGCCGCCAAAGCCGGCCTGCTCATGGCCCTTAAAGTGGGTGAGGCTAATCACGATATCGGCATCCATGAGCGCCTGACCGATCTTAGCCTCGTGCACGTACTCTCCGCCCTCGACCGGGACGAGCGCCTCGTCGGTGCCTTTGAGGCCGTCGGCGATGATGATCTGGCAACCCGTGGCATACGGGGTAAAGCCGTTCTGGTAGGCGGTGTCGATGTGCTCGAGCGCGTTTTTGCGGCTACCGACATAGAGCGTATTGCAGTCGGTGAGGAAGGGCTTGCCGCCCAGCTCCTTCACGACGTCCGCGACGGCGCGGGCGTAGTTGGGGCGCAAAAAGCTCAGGTTGCCCAACTCGCCAAAGTGAATCTTGATGGCGACGAACTTGTTCTCAAAGTCGATCTGCTCGATACCGGCGCGACGGATGAGGCGCTTGAGTTTGTCGAGCTGGCTCTCGCGAGCATGCGTGCGCAGGTTGGTGAAGTACACCTTGGCGGGTGCTGCGGGTGCAGTTGCGGTCATAGATATATCCCCTCGGTCTATATGGCGTTACAGACATAGAGGATGGTACCAGTTAAAGCAGAGTTAAAGTCAAGTACGGCACCTAGTCATTGGGGACGCTCTTAAACGACTAGTCTGGGCGGCGGCCGTGTACTGCTGTTCGCGTGGCGGCGTATAATCGGCGGCAGATGACTTGGACGTTAGGAAACCATGACCGATAGCATGCAGCAGATGGCGCTTGACACGCTCGGCGCCTATTTTGGCTACACCTCGTTTCGCCCGGGGCAGGACCGCATGGTGGATGCGATCCTTGCCGGTCGCGATGCGCTGGGCGTTATGCCCACGGGCGCCGGCAAGTCCATTTGCTATCAGGTGCCCGCGCTCATGCTACCCGGGATCACCTTTGTGGTGAGTCCGCTGCTGTCGCTTATGGAGGACCAGACCCGTGCGTTGCTCGCGGCGGGTGCGCGACCCAGCTATCTCAACTCCAGCCTTACTCCGGCCCAGCAAAACACCGTGCTCAAGCGGGCGCGCGAGGGCCGCTATCAGCTTATGTACGTGGCACCCGAGCGTCTGCTCGAGCCGCGCTTTTTAGCCTTTGCGCAGGAGGCCGCGGCGGACGGCGGCATTGGCGTGCCGCTCGTGGCCATTGACGAGGCCCACTGCGTGAGCCAATGGGGCCAGGATTTCCGCCCCGCCTACCTGCAGATTCGCGAGTTCATCGATTCCCTACCGCAGCGCCCCATCGTGGCGGCCTTTACCGCCACGGCGACCGAGCGCGTGCGTGCGGACATTCAGCAGATGCTCGGCCTGCAAAACCCCGCGACGGTGGTGACGGGCTTCGATCGCAAGAACCTCTACTTTGGCTGCGAGGAGATGGGCGACAAGGCCAAGGCAGCGTGGGTGCGTGACTATGTGATCGCGCATTCGAGCGAGAGCGGCATCGTGTATTGCTCGACCCGCAAGACGGTCGACGCGCTGGCAGGCGAGCTTGTCGAGGCACTGGGCCCCAGCGGCATTCGCGTTGGCCGCTACCATGCAGGCATGGGCAACGACGCCCGTCGCCAAAGCCAGCGCGCCTTTATCGACGACGATATTCAGGTGATGGTTGCCACCAACGCCTTTGGTATGGGCATCGACAAGCCCAACGTGCGCTACGTGATTCACAACAACGTGCCCGAGAGCATCGAGGCATACTACCAGGAGGCGGGCCGCGCCGGTCGCGACGGCGACCCGGCCAGTTGCCACTTGCTGTGGAACGGCAATGATTTTCGTATGCGCCGCTTTCTGATCGATCGCGGCGATGCTGCCGACGAGGCGCTCGACGACGAGCAGCGCGCGTGGGCGCTTCAGAACCGTTATCGCCTGCTCAGCCAGATGGAGGGCTACTGCAATACCACCGGCTGCCTGCGCGAATACATGCTGCGCTACTTTGGCGACGAGGCCGCGGCCGAGCATGCTGCTTCGGCTGGCGCGGGCGGCACCGCCATGGACGACGTCGAGGGCTGCGGCAACTGCAGCAATTGCCTCACGCAGTTCGAGGTCGAGGACGTCACCGATATGGCCCGCGCTGCCGTGCGCTATGTGGCCACGCGTCCCATGCGCTTTGGCAAGTCGCTGATCGCCGATGTGCTCCACGGCGGCAACACCGAGCGCATTCGCCAGATGCATCTGGACGAGGACCGCGGCTACGGTGAGCTGTCGAGCGAATCGGTCGGGCGCATCAAGGACATCATCGGCCAGCTGTGCGGTCGCGGTTATTTGGCCACCTCGCAGGGGCAGTACCCGGTCGTGGGACTGGGTCCGCGTGCCGGCGAGGTCGAGGACGAGGCGTTCGCCTTTACCGTTAAGCGTCGCGCGTCCAAGCGCAAGGCCTCGGCCCGCGCCCGCCGCGCCGTCGATCTGCTGCGCGAGGAGGCCGAGCTGGATCAGCGCCCGCGCGTTGGCGACGATGCCGAGCTGTTCGAGCGCCTGCGTGCCCTCCGCAAGGAGATCTCGACGGAGCTGGAGATGGCGCCGTATATGGTCTTTTCCGACAAGGCCCTGCGCGGCCTGTGCCGCCTGCGTCCACAGACGCGCGAGGAGCTGATCCAGGTCAACGGCATTGGCGAGAAAAAAGCCGACGCCTTTGGCGAACAGTTTATGGCGGCGATTGAAGAGTTTGAGTCCGAGCATGCGCGGGATGGAGCGTAACGATGACATTCGACGATAAAACCGAGCGCACTGAGGTGTCCGCCGTGCCGCTGTACCAGCAGGTTATGGACGACCTAAAGGGCGAGATCGCGCGCGGCGTGTACGTGGCCGGCTCGCGCATCCCTGCCGAGATGGAGCTCGCGAAGTCCTACGGCGTGGGGCGCATCACCGTGCGCCGTGCCATCGAGGAGCTGTCGCGTGCGGGGTATCTCAACCGCCAGCAGGGGAGGGGCACCTTTGTGTGCGCTCCCAAGCTCAAACGCAAGATTCGCCAGAAGGGTGACGTCCAGAGCTTTACTGAGGGTTGTGCTGCCAACGACATGGTGCCGGGTGCGCGTCTGGTGTCGCGCACGGTGGTCGCGGCGACGCACGAGGATGCGGCGTTCTTTGGCGTGGAGCCCGGCTGCGAGCTTATCGTGGTCGAGCGCGTGCGCACGGCCGACGGCATCCCCGTCATGCTCGAGAACAACGCCTTTGTGCTCGCCGACCACCCCTACCTGCAGACGCTGGCCGATGAGGACCTCACCGATAACTCAATCTTTGCGCTCGTTGCCGAGCATTCGGGTCGCGCGCCGCTCAAGTCCGACCCCTGCACCGTGGAGATTGCGCTTGCCGATGCTCAGACGGCCCCGCTGCTGGAGGTGCCGGTCGGCGAGCCGCTCTTCTATATGGAGGCCTACTTTACCGACGCCGGCGGGCGCCCTCTACTGCTCGGCCGCCAAAAGATCGTGGGCTCGCGCTACGTCTTTGACATCTAACGTCCACAGATAGAACAATATAGAACAAATTTGCTGAGATGACTTCACGGGCGTTGTTACACGTGCTATAAATAGGACAACATAGAACGACAGCAGGTACGAGCTGTCGTCGTTCAAAGCCGCCCCACAAGGAGGAGCATCAGCATGAACGCACATGATCTGGTTCAGGAAATCATCGAGCGCAAGGGCAAGATCGAGAACGTCTTTTGGATCGCTTGTGGCGGTTCGATGATCGACCTCATGCCGGCCAACGAACTGCTCAAGCGTGAGGCCACCACGTTTACCTCGACGGTCTACACGGCGCGCGAGTTTTGCCTGATGGCTCCCAAGAGTCTTGGCGAGAAGTCGCTCGTCATCGCCTGCAGCCACAGCGGCAACACGCAGGAGGTCGTCGACGGCTGCGAGATGGCGCTGGCCGCCGGTGCCGAGGTCATTGCCCTTACCGACTGCGAGGGCTCAAAGATCGACAACGGCAAGTGGACTACCTGGGTCTATCCGTGGGGTGAGGGTGTGTCGCAGGCTGAGGTGCCGCAGGGCATCGGCGCTCTGATCGCCGCCGAGTTGCTCGACCAGCAGGAAGGCTACGAGGCACTCGCCGACATGCATGAGGGCCTCAAGCAGATGGATGCGCTGCTGCCCGCCGCCCGTGAGAAGGTCAACGCCGAGCTGGGCGCCCGCTTTGCCGAGCTCTGCCAGCAGCACAAGTTCTTCTATATCCTGGGCTCCGGCCCCAACTTTAGCCAGACCTATGCCATGGCGATCTGCTCGCTCATGGAGATGCAGTGGCAGCACTGCTGCTACATCCACTCCGGCGAGTATTTCCACGGTCCTTTCGAGGCTACCGAGCCCGGCGTGTTCTACTTTGTGCAGCTCGGATCGGGCGAGTGCCGCCCCATGGAGGAGCGCGCGCTGGCGTTCCTCAACACGCACACTGACACGATTATGGTGCTCGACGCGCTCGAGTACGGCGTGGGCGAGGTGCCCGCCAGCGTGCGTTCGTACCTGGAGCCGATCTTCTTCTACAACATGAGCTGCGAGCTGCGCGCCGCCCGCGGCAAGGTGTTTGACCACAGCCCCGAGGTTCGTCGCTACATGGGCATCGAGCAGTACTAAGTAACGGGAAAAGCATTCACCTTCGATTCGCAAGTGAATAGCGTGCGTAAAAAGCGGGCCGCGCCGGGGATTTCCGGC
>CAJMBB010000023.1 GCA_905211615.1 uncultured Collinsella sp.
ACGCGCATAAAGAAAGCCTCCCATTTCTCATGTCCAAGAAATGGGAGGCAGTTCAAACACCGTTCTAGCGGGCTTTTTGCGTTGAGGGCGTGATTGACGGCTTAATTATGGCTATTCATCTTTAAGTCCAAAGAGGTTATCGGCTTCATCGTCAGGCATATATTCCAGCACATCGCCCGGTTGGCAGTCGAGTGCCCGGCATATCGCGTCAAGAGTTGAAAAGCGCACGGCAGAAACCTTGCCCGTCTTGATACGCGACATATTGACCTGGGAGATACCCACGCGTTCCGCAAGCTCTTTGGATGAGATCTTGCGTTCGGCAAGCATGCGGTCGAGCCGCAGA
This sequence comes from uncultured Collinsella sp., assembly GCA_905211615.1. Taxonomy (GTDB): domain Bacteria; phylum Actinomycetota; class Coriobacteriia; order Coriobacteriales; family Coriobacteriaceae; genus Collinsella. The sequence goes on from CAJMBB010000023.1 coordinate 344, forward strand.
ATAATCATGGATTCCCCCTAGAGCAACTCGTCATCTTGTATTTGCAGGATACACCCGTACTGGAAGACGCTGGCAATCAGGCTAATAATCAGGCCTGCAAAGAGCATAGAGAGGTCGAGATGCTGGCCGCCAAGCGCATCCGTAAAGTTGCCGCCAAATCCTGAGAGTATCAGCCCCGTGACTATGGCACCAAGAAGCTTCACAGCAACGCCGCCAATAAGGAACAAATGTCCTACTTGACGTAGTATGCGGATGCATTCGAGGTCAAAGGGCCTGCCTGCCTTTTCAATGGTGGAGAAAAACCTGTATGCGCTTAGCACAATGGCAAGCGCAAGGCATGTCATCATGGCGCTCCCTATGGCAGTATGACCGTCGTGCGCGACAAGCATAAGAGGGGTCTGTTCATTGGCGCCGACGAGAGCGAGAGATGGCCCTTCGCCGGCATTAAGCTCTACGGATTGGAGGCAGAACCCTTGGGAGAGGCTAGGCAATATGAGTAGAAGCTCGATTGCAATGACTGCGAGGAGTCCCAGAGCGAGCGCTACGGCGGTGCAGATTGTGGCCCATTTGCAGATGTGAGCGAGCTTCCTCAGATCGGCTATTGCCTGTTCGCGGTTGATGGGTTCATTCGATTTGGATACGTTCCAGCGGATCATAGCTCCTCCAACCAATGTCTAGGATGATATTTAAATCTTATAACATACTTAATGACAAACGATAAACAATTACAGATTAGAGTAAGTTATGTTTGTAAGACGAATAGCGAGAGCTTATGGCATATTTAGGGAGTGAGAGTTTGGCACGTGGGGGATGGACGAGTATCGAAATTTCCCGCAACCACGCAAGTGCTTCATCGGGTCTCCCTAATTCATATGGAAAAGGAGCTGCAAACGATTGGAAATAACCGCTGAGCGGTCGAAAACTACCGTTCACCGATAATTTCTAAACTGGTTCTAACTGGTATTAAGTCAAAAAGACCAATTCACAAATCTTCACAATGACCTGCATTTTTTCTACATGCCATTTTTGGCCACCCTGCGTTGTTTAGACACAGAAAAGGTTCCGATCATTCGTCGAACCATTTCGAAACGGTTTCAAAGCCGCAGGTAGAAGTGTTAACGAGCGGTAAACGGTCGATTTTTCGCCGTGAGCGGTGCAAAAACGTTTTACTGCGTGAATCAGCGAAAGCGACCTCTTCTGTGATGATATAGTGACAACAACACGTCACGTGGTTACTACCAGTTGAGAGACCACTGGTCTTCAAAGAACGCTTTCCAAGAAGCTTTAAGGGCGTCCGCCCGCTGGCTTCCGAAAACATCGGACTCAGATCGTACACACCTTCGGAAGGGAAATTTGAATGGTTGGCTTTATTCTTACCGGTCATGGACAGTTCGCACCCGGCCTCGCAAGCGCTATCGCTATGGTCGCCGGTGATCAGCCCGCTTTTACCGTCGTTCCTTTCGAGGGCGACCAGGCTGCTTCCTACGGTGAGGATCTCCGCGCCGCTATCACCGCCATGCGCGAGGAGTGCGATGGCGTGCTCGTCTTTACCGACCTGCTTGGTGGTACCCCGTTCAACCAGGCAATGATGATTGCCCAGGATGTCGACAACGTCGAGATTCTGACTGGCACGAACCTTCCCATGGTTATTGAGCTTCTGTTCCTCCGCGGCAACGCTACGCTCGCCGAGCTTGGCGAGCAGGCCGTGACCGTTGGCCAGACGGGCATCACCGCCCAGACGGTTGCCTCCGTCGCTGGTGCCGAGGAAGAGGATATCTTCGGTGACGAGGACGGCATCTAATGGCCGATTTCGGAGCCAGCGTCCTGAGCTCCTCGGTCGCTCTTTTAGGTCTTCTCGTCATCATGGGTGTGATTTACACCATTTGGTCTCAGATCAACATGAAGAAGAAGCAGAAGTACTTCAAGGAGCTGCACACCGAGCTCAAGCCGGGTCAGGAGGTTCTTTTCGCCGGCGGTATCTACGGAACCGTCAAGGGCATCGAAGGCGAAAAGGTCCAGATCAAAGTCCGATCCGGTGCCGTCGTAGATGTTTCGCGTTACGCGATTCAGGAGATCAAGTAACTGTCGTCAGCAAATAACGAAAGGAAGCTGATCAACATGGCAGAACCCAACATTCTTCTTACCCGCATCGATAACCGACTGGTCCATGGTCAGGTCGCTACCCAGTGGAACTCCACCCTGGGCTCCAACCTTATCCTCGTCGCCAACGACGATGTGTCGACCAACACCATGCGCCAGAACCTCATGAAGATGGCCGCTCCCGCCGGCGTCGCTACGCGTTTCTTCTCCCTGCAGAAGACCATCGACGTCATTGGCAAGGCGAGCCCGCGCCAGAAGATCTTCATCGTGGCCGAAACACCGGAAGACGTGCTTACGCTCGTCAAGGGCGGTGTGCCTATAAAGAAGGTAAACATCGGCAACATGCACATGTCGGAAGGAAAGCGCCAAGTCGCCACCTCCGTCGCAGTTAACGACGAGGATGTCGCTGCGTTTAAAGAGCTGCAGGAATTGGGGGTGGAGTTGGAGATCAGGCGCGTTCCGAGCACGCCTGTTGAGGACACGAGCAAGCTCTTCTCGTAATCCTCGTGATCCACGTTGTCAGGATTGAAACCCTGACGTTCTGTACGTGATATCCAAAGTGCGTACATACATTTTGAAAGGAGGAGCAAGATGGAATACTCGATCATCCAGGTCGCTCTGGTCTTCATCGTGACGTTCGTCGCGGCAATCGACCAGTTCAACTTCCTCGAGTCTCTCTATCAGCCCATCGTCACCGGCGCCGTCATCGGTCTTATCCTTGGCGACCTCAACACCGGTCTTCTCGTGGGTGGTACTTATCAGCTCATGACGATCGGCAACATGCCGATCGGAGGCGCTCAGCCGCCTAACGCCGTCATCGGCGGCATCATGGCAGCCATTCTCGCTATCGCTACGGGCCTCGAGCCCAACGCGGCAGTCGGCCTTGCCATTCCGTTCGCTCTGCTTGGTCAGCTCGGCGTTACCCTGGTCTTCACGCTTATGTCGCCGCTCATGTCCTCCGCGGACAACATGGCTCACAACGCTGACACCAAGGGTATCGAGCGTCTGAACTACTTCGCCATGGCTCTGCTCGGCCTGATCTTCGCTGTCGTCGTCACCCTGTTCTTCATCGCTGGCGCTACCATCGGTCAGACCATCGCTTCCGCCATCCCGACTTGGCTGCAGACCGGTCTCTCCGCTGCAGGCGGCATGATGCGCTTCGTCGGCTTCGCCGTCCTGCTCAAGGTAATGATGAACCGCGATATGTGGGGCTTCTTCCTCATGGGCTTTGGCCTCGCGCTCATCACCGTTGCCAACGATTCGCTGGCAACCCCTGCTCTGCTCATCCTCGCTCTCATCGGCTTCGGCATCGCTTTCTGGGACTTCCAGCAGCAGACCGAGCTGAAGGGTGCAGCTGTTTCTGACGGAGGTGACTTCGAAGATGGCATCTAATGAGTATGTGATCCCGGAGCACTACGAGGATCTCACTCCTGCTCCGCAGCTCGACCAGAAGACCCTCAACAAGATGGCTTGGCGCTCCTGCTTCCTGCAGGCCTCGTTCAACTACGAGCGTATGCAGGCCGCTGGCTGGCTCTACTCCATCATCCCCGGTCTGGAGAAGATCCACACCAACAAGAACGACCTCGCGGCTTCCATGAGCCACAACCTGGAGTTCTTCAACACCCACCCGTTCCTCGTCACCTTTGTTATGGGCATCGTGCTTTCGCTCGAGCAGAACAAGGTTGACATCCCCACGATCCGCGCCGTCCGCGTCGCCGCAATGGGCCCGCTCGGTGGTATCGGTGACGCCCTGTTCTGGCTGACGCTCGTGCCTATCACGGCCGGCATCACCTCCAACATGGCCATCAACGGCAACGCCGCTGCACCGATCATCTTCCTGGTGATCTTCAATGTCGTCCAGTTCGCTCTGCGCTTCTGGCTCATGAACTGGTCCTACAAGCTTGGCACCAGCGCTATTGACGCTCTGACTGCCAACATGCAGGCCTTCACGCGTGCCGCTTCCATCATGGGCGTCTTCGTCGTCGGTTGCCTGGTCGTCACCATGGGTGGCACCCAGATCAACCTCCAGATCCCCAACGGCACCACCCGTGGCCTCTCCGCTACTACCGTGATCGTCTCCGAGAAGGAGGCCGAGAACTTCACCGGTATGGAGGGCATCGATACCGAGACCGCTGAGGCCGGTACCATCGCCATGACCGATGAGGACGGCAACGCCCTCACCGCCTCCGATGCCGACGGCAACGCTGTCGAGTGCGGCGTCACCGATCTGGGCAACGGCATGGAGTCCGTTACCTACGGCACCGTTACCGAGGATCCGGTCAACTTCTCTGTTGCCGACACCCTCAACACCATCGTGCCGAAGCTCGTCCCGCTTATGCTTACGCTGCTGCTTTACTACATGTTCGCTAAGCACAGCTGGACCCCGACCAAGGGCATTCTGCTGCTCTTCGTCCTCGGCATCCTGGGCGCTGGCCCGCTTGGTCTCTGGCCGAGCATCTGGTAAGGCTCTAGCTTGAGGGGTGTGTCCCTACGCGGCTCACACCCCGACCCCTTAAGCCATGTGTATGTTAAAAGCCGCGTGCTCGAAAGAGCGCGCGGCTTTTGTTTTCTTGTTGATTTGGGTGTGGCAGACAGATAATGCTAAACACCCAAGGTAGTAGCCGAGTTTGAGAAAATGGGAGGATAGGATGGCGATCGGAGCGCGTAAGCAACCGCTGTACGATCAGCTGGTCGATATTCTGACCGAAAAGATAGACCATGAATATCGCGCCGGTGACATGATTCCTTCCGAGCGCGAACTATCGGAGCGCTATGGTCTCTCGCGCACTACGGTACGCCTGGCTCTGCAGGAACTGGAGCGTTTAGGATTGGTGGTTCGGCAGCACGGTCGCGGTACCTTTGTGACCGACCGTTCGGCAAAGGCAACCAATCTTATGCAGTCCTACAGCTTTACCGAGCAGATGCGCGCGATGGGTCGCGACCCCGAGACCACGATTCTCGAGTTTTGCGAGATGGAGGCCGATAAGAATCTGGCCGAGCATATGGGATTGCGTATCGGCGATCGCATTTTTAAGCTCAAGCGCCTTCGATCTGCCGACAACATGCCCATGATGGTCGAACGCAGCTATCTACCGGTTCGTCAGTTTCTGTCCCTAAAGCGACCGCTGCTGGAGCGTAAGCCGCTTTATGATGTGATTGAGCAAGACTTTCAGCAAAAGATACGCGTGGCCGAAGAGGAGTTCTATGCGAGCATAGCCCGTCCCACCGACGCTCACCTTTTGGGAATTGTCGAGGGCTCGCCTGTGCTCGATTTGGTCAGGACTACGTATAACGAGTCAAACGAGGTTGTGGAGTATACACTCTCGGTTGCTCGTGCCGATCAGTTTAAATACAAGGTTTACCACCAGCGTAGCGACTAGTGTTCGCATCGTATCCATATGATGATTCTTTGCATTTAACTGGTTACTACCAGATAACCAACTGAAGTGTATAATTGCACGTCAGAGGATTACTTCTAGAGAGAGGTATTAGAAATGTTCGAGAAGAGTGTCGAGGAGCTCACCGAGCTCGGCGCCCAGATCACCACGGCCGAGATTGCTCAGCAGCCCGAGCTTTGGCGTGATACGCTCAACATCTATCGCGAGAACAAGGAGGCCATCGAGGCCTTCCTGGCCGAGGCTCGCGCTATGGGCGAGGGCCGTCTGTCCGTTGTCTTCACCGGTGCCGGTACGTCCGACTACGTTGGCGATACCTGTGCCCCGTACCTGCGTCACGCTGGCAACACTGATCTCTACGACTTTAAGCCCATCGCCACGACCGACATCGTGAGCGCCCCGCGTGACTTCCTGCGCGCCGAGGATCCCACGCTCGTGGTTTCCTTTGCCCGCTCTGGCAACAGCCCCGAGAGCCTTGCTGCCGTTGCCGTTGCCAAGGAGCTCGTCCACAACGTCAAGTTCCTCAACATCACCTGCGCTCCCGAGGGCAAGCTCGCCGTCGAGTCCGCCGATGATCCCAATGCGCTGACGCTGCTCATTCCGCGCGCCAACGACAAGGGCTTCGCCATGACCGGTTCTTATTCCTGCATGACCCTGCTCTCCACCCTTATTTTCGACACTGCCTCTGACGAGCAGAAGGCCGAGTGGGTCGAGACCATCGCCAAGATGGGCGAGGAGGTCATCTCCCGTGAGCCCGAGATCGCCGATTACCTGGCTGGCGACTTCAACCGCGTGACCTACTTGGGTTCTGGCTCCTTCGGTGGCCTTGCCCAGGAGAGCCAGCTCAAGATCCTCGAGCTCGCTCACGGTCTGGTCGCTACTTCCTACGACACCTCCATGGGCTATCGTCACGGACCTAAGTCCTTCGTCGACGATAAGACGCTCGTCTTCGTGTTCGTCAACAACGACGCCTACACCCGTCAGTACGACATCGACATCCTCAACGAGATCGGTGGCGACGAGATCGCTCAGCACACCATCGCCGTTCAGCAGGAAGGTGCCACCGTCTATGAGGGTGAGTCCTTCACCTTTAAGGGTTACGAGGCACTTCCCGAGGGCTACCTTGCTCTGCCGTTCGTGATGTTTGCCCAGGCTATCAGCCTGCTCAACTCCGTGCGCGTGGGCAACACGCCCGATACGCCGAGCCCCACCGGCACGGTCAACCGCGTGGTTAAGGGCGTGACGATTCACCCCTTCACCGCTTAATCGCGTCCCCCTGTAAGGGCGCCCGTCCGCTCATAACGGCGGGCGGGCGCTTTTTGTTTTACGTGAGCTGGGTATAAGCATCACCACAGTCAACTGCTTTGGAAGCAAGGAGTGCATATGAGCACATACGCAATTAAGGCTGACAAGTTCTTCTTGCCGGCAGGCCCGCAACTGGGCGGCTATCTTATGGTCGAGGACGGCGTCTTTGGCGCCTGGCAGGCCGACGAGCCCTCTTGCGAGATTAAGGACTACACGGGATCGTGGATCGCACCGGGTATGGTCGATACTCACATCCATGGCTTCTACAACCACTCAACTACCGATAACGATCCCGAGGGCATCGATATCAGCTCAACCGAGCTCGCCCGTCGCGGTACCACCAGCTGGCTGCCCACGACGTTCACCGATGGCGTCGAGCAGATCAAGGACGCCTGCGCCGCTATCGCCAAGGCGGACGAGGGCCGCGGCCCCGACTTCTGCGGTGCTCGCATTCAGGGCATCTACCTGGAGGGCCCCTTCTTTACCATGAAGCATGTGGGCGCACAGAACCCCGCTTATCTTATCGACCCCTCCGAGGAGGTCTTCGATCAGTGGCAGGAGGCTGCGGGTGGTCGCATCGTTAAGAGCGCCATGGCGGCCGAGCGCGACGGTGCCGCTGCTTATGCGGCTGCTCTGAACGCCAAGGGTGTGGTGACCAGCATCGGTCACTCCGACGCCACCTACGATGAGTGCATCGCCGCCATCAACGCCGGTGCCAGCTGCTTTACGCATACCTATAACGGTCAGCGCGGCCTGCATCACCGTGAGCCCGGTGTCGTGGGCGCTGCCATGTCCACGCCCGAGACCTACGCCGAGATCATCTGTGACGGCAAGCACGTAAACCCTGCCGCCATCAAGGCGCTGCTGCAGGCAAAGGGCTGGCAACACACGGTGCTCATCACCGACTGCCTGGGTTGCGGCGGCATGCCCGAGGGCAGCTACACCAGTGGTGGCATGGACGTCATCATGAAAGACAACCTGTGCTGGCTCGCTGACGGCAAGAGCATTGCCGGCTCGGTGCTCACGCTTGCCCAGGGCGTCAAGAACATCGTCGACTGGGGCATCGCCAGCGCCGATATCGCCATTCGCATGGCAACCGAGGTGCCGGCACGCTCCGCGCACATCGAGGATAAGTGCGGCAGCATCATGCCGGGTCGCGACGCCGACTTTGTCGTGTTCGACCATGAGCTTACCCTCGTCGAGACGTATGTTGGCGGCCAGAGCGTCGGCAACGCCTTTACCGAGTAACGATAGAAAAAGACGGCGGGCCCGAATCTGCTCGGACCCGCCGTATGGGTTAAACGCTCAAAAGCACCTTCACAGTTACAGCTTGTTAGCGATCTTCTTTGCCGTGCGCTTGACGCCGGCCACCAGGCCTCCTGCAGGATGCTCCTTCTCGTATGCTAGACGCTTCTCGCGCTTGGCGTACTCTTCGACGATGATGTCGCCATACTCGTCTTCGATCTTGTCGAAGAAGTCGACGGCGCCCTTAATTTCCTCAGCGGTTGGGTGTCCCTTTTGGACACCGCCGGCGAGTTTGAACGGCCCCCACGTATCAAAGCCGGGGCAGCCGTAGACACCCATAAAGATGGCCTGCCTCATGCGGCAGATGCCATCGATATCCTTGCCGTACCACTTGTTTTTGCCACCGTAGGTCATAAGGCCAAACACCTTGTCCTGCGGCTGCAGCACGTTCGTGAGCACGCGTGCCATGTCCTTGTCGATCTCGGAGTAATAGATGCCCGTGGCGACACCGATCAGATGATATTCGTGCAGGTTGGGATACTCGTTTTTACCGAGCGCCTTGACGTCGAGGGTATCGATCTCGGGGTGTGCCTCGACGATGGCGTCCACGAGCTTTTTCGTATTGCCGTGATGGCGCGAGGCGTAGAGGATGATGGTTCGCATAAGAAGGCCTTTCAGCTGTAATTGCATCAATGTCTGTATGGTACCCCGTTACATGGCTGGGATACCGGACGCATCGATGAACGTGCGGGTTTGTCCTTTGGTTAGGGCCGAGACGGGTACTTGCGAGCAAAAAGCAGTTGTTCGAAAGGATGGGCAATGGAATACGCTCTCTCCAACGATTCGATTTCTATTAAGGTGTCCACGGCTGGTGGTTCGTTTACCTCGATCGAGGCCGGAGGTCGCGAGTATCTGTGGCAGGGCGATCCCGCCGTGTGGTCCGGCCAGGCACCGATTTGCTTCCCGATTTGCGGAGGCTTGCGCGATAACAACGCCATGACGTTTGCCGGGCATCATGTAAAGCTCGCTCGCCATGGGTTTGCGCGCAAACAGGAGTGGAAGCTGCTGAGCCAGAGCGAGAACGAGCTGGCGATGTGCCTGGCTTCGGAGGATAACGCCGCGCTGCTGAGCGATTATCCGTATCCGTTTAAGCTTGTCGCCCGCTATACGCTCGAGGACGCTGCCGTGCGCGTTTCCTACGAGGTCACCAACGAGGGAACCGAGGACATGCCGTTCTTTATTGGCGGTCATCCCGGCTTTAGGTGTCCGCTCGATGAGGGCGAGGCCTATACGGACTACGAGTTGTGCTTTGAGAAAGACGAGGCTGCGGAGCTCTGCACCGCCGTTCCCTCGACTGGATTGATTGACGTGGCAAACCGCTCCAAGAACCCCATGGTGGGAAAGACGCTGCCCCTGTCGCACGAGCTCTTCGATTTTGCGGAGACCATCTTTGACGTGCTCGAGAGCCGCCAGGTCACGCTTTCTAAGAAGGGGGAGGACAAGGGCGTCCGCCTGAGCTTTGAGGGCTTCCCGTATCTCATTGTGTGGAGTAAGCCCGAGGGCGATTTTGTGGCAGTTGAACCCTGGGGCGGCCTCTCGACCTGCTCCGATGAGGACGACGTACTTGAGCATAAGCGCGGCTGCCTTGTCGCCAAGCCCAAGGAGACCGTCGTTCGCTCGTTCACGATTGAGATTCTGTAATTCCGTTTTGTCGACTCGTATCGCGAGGCATAAGGAGCCTGCGAGATAAGGAGCTAAAAATGATCCTCACCGTTACGATGAACCCGTCTGTCGATACGCGCTATCAGCTCGATGAGCTCATTATCGACGACGTCAACCGTGTGACGCCCGAAAAGACCGCCGGCGGCAAGGGCCTTAACGTGGCCCGAGTGCTGGGTCAGCTGGGCGACGACGTTGTGGCAACCGGTCTGCTCGGCGGCCACATGGGCGCCTACATGGCTGAGCTCATGGACGCCAACGGTATTAACAACGACTTTGTGCCCATCAAGGGCGAGACTCGCATTTGCCTTAACATCCTCCACGCCGGCAATCAGACCGAGCTGCTCGAGAGCGGCCCGACAATTGCCCCCGAGGAGCTCGATGCCTTTACCGCCAAGTTTACTGAGCTTGCGGGCAAGGCCGATGTCGTCACCATTTCGGGTTCGCTGCCCCGCGGTGTCGAGGCAGACTACTATGCCAAGATCACGGGCATTGCCGAGAACGCCGGCGCCAAGGTGCTGCTCGATACCTCGGGCGCTTCGCTCGAGGCCGCACTTAAGTCCGAAATTAAACCCGAGCTGGTCAAGCCTAACCTGACCGAGATTAACGGCCTTCTGGGCACGAGCTTTACCACCGACGATGTGGACGAGCTCCGCGCCGCGCTTGCTTCTGATGCCCGCTTCTCCGATATCCCCTGGGTCGTCGTATCCATGGGCGCTGCCGGCTCCGTTGGCTTCCACAATGGCCGTGCGTTCCGCGCCAAGACTCCCGATATCCCCGCCGTTAACGCTACGGGCTCTGGCGACTCGACCATTGCCGGCTTCGCACATGCGATAGCTGCTGGCGCGGATGATGAGACGGTACTGCGTACCGCCAACACCTGCGGCAAGCTCAATGCCATGGATCCCATGACCGGCCATCTGGTCATGGACCGTTGGGACGAGGTCTACAACGGCGTTGTCGTGACCGAGCTGTAAGAGCTTGGGCGTCGCCCCTGGCATCGGATGTTTGCTTATGGTTAGAGCCGACGACAAGTGCGGTAGCATTATGCCGGGGCGCGACGCCGACGCTGTCGTGTTCAATCCCGACCTTACCCTGGTCGAGACGTATGTGGGTGGCAACAGCATCGGTAACGCGTTTACCGAGTAGCCGCCAAAGAAACGATCCGAGAGGGGATTTAGATGATTTACGGTGCATTGGGCGATATCGAGGAGTACCGCGGAATGCTCAAGGGCCTCGACGTGCTGATCGACTGGCTCGAGGAGAACGACCCGGCGGAGCTCGAGGTCGGCAGCCATCCGATCCTGGGCGACAAGGTCTTTGCGAACGTCATGGCTCCCACGACGCGTCCCGAGGCCGAGGCTCACTACGAGACGCATCAGCGCTATCATGACCTGCAGATCGACGTCGAGGGTCGCGAGGCCTTTAAGGTTGCCACGGGCAGCCTGACGCTGGTTCAGGAGTTTGACGAGAAGGACGACTACGATCTGGTCGATTCCGACGCTTCGATTGCCGGCGATCTTGCTGACGACAAGTTTGCGCTGTTCGTTGCCGGCGAACCTCACATGCCCACGCTCGAGTTCCCGGGCGATGGCGCACAGCCGGTCAAGAAGATCTGCTTTAAGCTGCTTGCAGATGCTTACTGGGAGGAGTAGCGCGCTGCTCGGCTGAGTTGTTCGCATGCTGGCGTGATCCCATTGAGGGGCGCGCTTGAGCCCCGTTAACCGCGGTTCCTTTGGGGATTGCGGTTGGCGGGGCTTTTTGTTGCGTAGGGGAGTTGCCGGCGGCGTTGTGCTTGGATTGGCGGATATGCGCTCGAAATCGGCAACAAAAAAGCCGCCCAAAGGCGGCTATCTTGTGCAATGGAGCCAGCGACCGGGCTCGAACCGGTGACCCCCGCTTTACGAGAGCGGTGCTCTACCAACTGAGCTACGCTGGCGGCCATGTGGTGACGCAACTGAGGCGTCAACGGCTGTCTATGATACGGGACATCGCACATCCGCGCAAGTGTTCTGACAGCTTTTCTCACTTTAAATGCACTAATATTGGAGACGCGATGTCTTGCTCTTACGGGTCTCAAACAGAATGGGGCAGCGATGGCTCAACCCAAGATTCTTCTCACACGCATCGATGACCGGTTTATTTACGGGCAAGACGTTGAACTGTGGAACGAAGCCGTGGGTTCCAACCTTGTCCTAATCGTCAACGATGAGATCGCGGCTGATTCGCGCCAATGGGCACCCATGAGGGTGGCGGCGCCGGAAGGCGTTTGGACGCGATTTTTCTCGGTGCAAAGGACTGTCGACATCATTCATACCGCAACGCCGCGCCAAAGGATTCTCATCATGGTGGCGTCGCCCACGGATGCACTCGCGCTGGTTAAGGGTGGTGTGCCGATCACCAAGATCAGCATTGGCCATATGCAGGCGGGGGAGGGCAAGCACCCCATAACGCCCGCAGTCGCCGTAGACGATACGGACATCGCTGCCTTCAAAGAGCTACAAGAACTCGGCATAGAGCTAGAAATCCGCTATCTCCCCAGTTCCGCCCCCGACCCCATCCAACTAGTCATTGGGGACGTTCTTAAATGACTAGTCAAACGGGACACCCTTGGCACTTGGGGACGTTCCTTATGTGCCGGCCTTTTAGGAACGTCCCCAAGTGTCGGCAGATTGGGACAGTCCTTCACACCAAACATTAAAGACTGTCCCCAACGACTAGTCATTTAAGAACGTCCCCAATGACTAGGTAGTAAAACGCCCGTCGGCGGTGGTGCCGGCGGGCGCTGCTGTGCGATATATTGCGTTATGGGCTTAGTGCCTCATAAAGTGGTACTCGATCACATTGCTGTAGGGGTGACCCGGGCCCACAATGCCCTGGGGGAACAGCGGATGGTGCGGCGTGTCGGGATACATTTCGGCCTCGAGGGCAAAGCCGGCGCCCCAGCCATAGTTGGCGTCGTCCTTGGCGTGCTCGTCGCCCAGCCAGTTGCCGGTGTAGAGCTGCACGCCCGGAGCGGTAGTGTAGTAGTCCAGCTCGCGGCCGGTCCACATCTCCTCGACGTGCATCGCACGGCGCAGATTACGGCCGTACTGATAGCCATCGATGCACAGGCAGTGGTCGTAGCCGCGTGCCTGCTTAATCTGGGGATCGTCGGCTTCCATGCCAGGCGCGACGGGGCGCAGCTCGCGAAAGTCAAACGGCGTGCCTCCGACCGGAGCGATCTCGCCGGTGGGGATGTTCTGCTCGTTGATGGGCAGGTAGTGGGCAGCGTTGGCAACAAAGAAGTGCTCGCAGTCCATGCCGGCGTTATGGCCGGAAAGGTTAAAGTACGTGTGGTTGGTCATGGACACGTAGGTGGCGCGGTCGCTCTCGCAGCCATACTCGATGCGAAAGACGCCGGTGCGTGTAACGGTAAACACGGCCGTAAAGGTGCGGTTGCCGGGAAGGCCCAGTTCGCCATCCTCAAGCGAGGTGGTCATGCGCACGGCGTTATGGGCCTCGTCGAGCTCAACGTCCCACACGCGTTTATGCAGACCGTGCTCAAGATCGCTGTGCAGGTTGTTGGCGCCCTCGTTGGCGGGCATATGCCAGTCCGTGCCGGCGATGGTGATTGTGGCGCCCGCGGTGCGGTTTGCCACGGGGCCGATGGTCGCGCCAAAGCAGGCGGGGTTGTCAAAGTAATCCTCGAGCTTATCGAAGCCCAGCACCACATCGCGCACGTTGCCGGGAATGTCGGGCACGTCGACACCAAGCACGGTGGCGCCATAGTCCATAATGCGAACGCAGATCTCGGGCCCGTTGAGGGTGTAACGATGAACGGGGGTACCGCACGGCGCGGTGCCGAAAAGCTCGGAAGTGATCATTTGGTTCCTAACATCGAGGTATTTCCGACAAACTTTAGCGCGAACAGGCGAGATTATCACTACACCCCACTAAAGCAGGGGGTATTTTTCTCAAAAAAGTGATGATTGGAGCTGTGCGGGCGTTCATTTTTGACGCGCACGGGTCTGATACAATTTGTTCGTTAATGTTTGAATGATATGCACGCATAGAACGGCGAGGATTCATCGTGATTAAGGCAGAGCGACAGGATAGGGTTCGCCAGCTGCTCGATGAGCAGGGCACGGTTTCGGTTAAGGAGATTTCGGATGCGTTAGGTGTCTCGGACATGACGATCCGTCGCGACCTTGAGGAGCTTGCGAGCCTAGGCGAGATCGAGCGCGTGCACGGCGGAGCCCGCAGTGCACAGGGCCGTCCCCACGCTATGCTGCGCCATGAGTACTCACACAGCGAAAAGCGCACCAAGCATGCCGAGGAAAAGCTGCAGATTGCGCGCCGTGCTGTGGAGCTTATCGAGGAAGGCTCGACCATCTTTTTGGGCACGGGCACCACGGTTGAGCAGATGGCCTCGATGCTGCCGGCGTTTCGCCTGCGCATTGTGACCAATTCGCTTTCGGTGTTTAACCTGCTCGAGGCGCGCGAAGACTGCGACCTGTGCCTCGTGGGCGGTATGTACCGTCGCCGCACCGCCGCTTTTGTGGGCCCCACGGCCGAGGACACCTTGCGCGCACTGGGGATCGACGCAGCCTTTATCGGCGCAAACGGCATTTTGGACGGCGACGTGTCTACGTCTAACATGGAAGAGGGCCGCATCCAGCAGCTCGCCTTTAGCAAGGCCGATTCACGCTACCTCATCGCCGACTCCAGCAAGATCGGCAAGCGCGACTTCTACACCTTCTGCCGTCTGGACAGCCTGGACGCCGTGGTGTGCGAGCCGGGTATCGCCGCCGAGGATCGTGTTGCCATCGAGGAGCACACGCAGGTCATTTGCTAGCTAGCGCTACGGGATTGCCAACAGGCGATGCGGGAGGACTTTTACCTCCTGTCATTGTGGAAACCAGCGCGTCAGCGCTACGCGATATGACGCGCAAATGAGGATTCCACTATCAAATCGTCTCAACCTGTAACAGGTAGGGGTGAAACCACCAACCTGTTACAGGTTGAGACGATTCGGCGGGGTCTACCTTGTTTGTCTCGATCTGTAACGGTTAGGACTTAAAAACTCGGCTACGTGTTACAGATCGAGACAAAAGAAAAAGAACATTAGGACTTGAAAATAAAGTTTTGATAAGGGATTCGCCCAGTTAAGACGGTGCGGCAGACAATTGAGATTAGTTTGCCTCCGGAGTCGTAAGCATAATGAGTCAGTTCGATGACCGGAAGTTTTGCAACACCATAATTACTGGCTTCGGAATCGCTAAGCTGACGTGCTCTATAGCTTTCCCTAACAGATTGGATAGACTTGGACAAGTCGTCCATGATTCTGCTAAATGCCTGAAAATCTAACTGGTTATTCGGAACGCGCGACTTTGAAATGAAGAACGTATCAGCGCCTATGAAGCTGCCTTCAAGTTCGTAGGTCAATTCAAGACGCTGAATTTCATCGCGACTTTGACATCCAAATTGTTGGAGCATCATTACGGAAATTGGACGACCTGATGTGAGGCCGCCGAAATGTTTGGTGATGGCATCCGGATCAACGCCATCGCAATGGCTTGCAAAGTCAAAGTCTAAAAGTGAATTGAGCTCGCTAACGCGTTTCGATGCAACAAACGATCCCTTACCTTGGATTCGATAGATACTTCCACCACGCTCCAGCTCACTCATGGCAAGTCGGACGGTTGTTCTGCTTACGGCGTATTCGTCGCAGAGTTCCATTTCTGTTGGAAGTTTATCGTCTGCTTGATATTCATCGACGATCTGCTTGAGCAGCGCGTCGGTGAGCTGTAAATAGAGTGGCCGTTTTTCGTGTGTATCGAGCATTAGAGCCTCAGTTTGCATGTTGGTTATACCTGATGGTTGCCTCAGTCGGGATGTAACGTGGGCAAGGTAACCTTAACGTATCACAGAGCGGCTCAGCATGACGATCTGATGCCTGTATCCACGAAGGGCTTGTCCGAGCGTGAAGATATTCTGGGGCAGGCAAATACCGTTCATGGAGTCCCCGATATGTTGGAGGTCAGCGCCGGCTGCTTTTGCTGCAAGGCCTATTTTCTTAATGGTCTCGCTGTCGCAGGAGTCTTGACTCGTCCCGTTCGCCGCCATGACGAGAACCTTCTCTTCAATTGACTTGCCTACGTTGTGGGATCGTACAAAGTCTACGATGGCGCGCAGGTCTGCTTCTTGGAAGCAAGGGACGGTGTAGGGGGCTGGCACGAGAAGGATATCGACGCCGAGGTCAACAAACTTGCGCGCAATTTCGAGCGTCATGACAGGTTCTGCAACGCCCGCTCCATGCATTTTTCCGGCTATGACCAGGCCATTGAAATGCTCTTTGGAGAGTTTAATCGAATGGGCGATTGCATCGTTGGAGACGCCGGTTCCAGGGTTGCCCGTCAGGCAGATAAAATCAAATCCGAGTTCGTTAGCCTTTTCTAAGGTCTTGGGAGAGACGCGACGACCCATGGGGATTTCCGTTCGGGATTCAGACATCTCTGCCTCGTTATCAACTGGCTCCAGATTGACGCCAATGGGCCTTCCGCATGCTCGCTTCACCCAAGTGACCGGGTTTTCATTGAGATCATCTGGAATACCGGCAATAACTGGATCGAACACATCGAGCGCGTTAAACAGAAGCAGGTCGGCACCTGCGGCACGTTCGATTTCTGCATTAGTAACGCCGCCGAGAAATTGGGAAGAGGGTACGTTTTCCGCCATGATGGTACGTCCCTCGGAAGCCAGAATTGCCTGTTTTAGATCCATGGGTGACGTGGCGGCAAAATCGGATGCGGACATGTTCAGTAATCGTTTGGGCATTGTTACTTCCTTTGACTAGAACGACAGGCTTGTGACATTGTCTCTAATATTGTTACAACAATATATTCAATATGTTATATCCAATCGGTGAACGGTTGCAAACTTATTGTACTGCTCGGAAAAAATAGACCCTAGCTGGGAAAACCTTAAATTAATCAACTACCGTTCACCGAATAAGTATTTGAATTCTTGACATATCGACAAAGCGGAAAAAGAATTGGTTATGACAAATCGCGCAAATGATATTACATTTCGCACAAGAACGTATTCACTTACATAAGTGGATACAAACGGGGACGACGACGGTTAAGTCCGGATAAATCGTTGTGTGCCCGGGAATCATGAAAGGATGTGTTATGGACGCTATCGTCAAATTCCTTGAAAAACACCAGCCCCTCTTCGACAAAATCTCGAGGAACATTTATCTGGTGGCGATTAAGGATGGCTTTCTCTCGAATATGCCAATTGTGCTGTTCTCGAGCCTGTTCCTTCTTCTTTCGACGCTCCCTGCCTATGTAGGCATCACGCTTCCGTCTGAGGTGCTGGATTTCTTCAATAAAATCTATGCATATACCATGGGACTTCTTGGCATTATGGTGGCCGGCACCACGGCGAGCTCACTTGCCATGTCGATGAACCGTCGCATGCCTTCGGGTAAATCTCTCAATCCCACCTCGTGCATGGTTTGTGCCATGTGCGGCATGCTCTTGCTATCGGTGACGAACGATGTTGTCTCGATTGGCGGAGCAGATACATCTGTTTTTGAAACCGGCTATATGGGAACCAAGGGTTTTCTCGCTGCGTTCGTAGCCGCATTCTTGACCGTTAATATCTATAAGGTGTGCATTAGCCATAATGTGACGATCAAGCTTCCCAAAGAGGCCCCTGGCTCTATTGCGCAGAGTTTTCGCGATATCTTTGCATTTGGGTTTTCGATCCTTGCATGCGCTTTTATCGATCTTGCGAGCCGCAAGCTGCTTGCTGTGCCGTTCGCCAATTTGGTATCCGCTCTCATCTCGCCGCTGTTCTCCGCGGTCGACACCTATCCTGGCATGGCGCTTATCGAAGGCGCGGTCGCGCTTTTCCAATTTATGGGTATCCACGGTGCTTCGGTTGTCATGAGTCCGATCAATGCTGCGCTCTACGGCAATACCGTTACCAATCTTGAGGTTTTCCAAGCAGGTGGACACCCGTCAATTGCTCTCACGCAGGACTTTACAAGCTTCATCGGCGGTCTGGGCGGTTCTGGCTGCACGTTCATCGTTCCTATTATCCTGATCATGTTTATGCGCTCCAAGCAGCTTAAAGCTATGGGCAAGGCATCGATTATCCCGGTGATTTTTGGAGTTAACGAGCCCGTTATCTTCGGTATGCCGATTGTTCTCAATCCCTATATGTTCGTGCCCTTCCTAGTGGCTCCTATGGTCAACGCCATTATCGGTAAATTTTTCATTGACGTCATTGGAATGAACGCCCCCATGTATACCATGCCGTGGGCGCTTCCCGGCCCAATCGGTGCATTCCTCACCACGGGTCTCGATCTGCGTTCTCTCGTATTGATGGCAGTGCTGTTGGTCGTTGACTTTGTGATTTACTATCCGTTCTGCAAGGCGTATGACCATCAGCTTTGTTTGGAAGAGTCTGCAAAGGAGACTGCAGGAACCTCGGATGCAGATGCTATTGCCGCACAGGAAAATGTCGCAAAAGCTCTCGAGGCGGTAAAGGACAAGGCGGAGCAGATCCGCGTGCTTGTGCTTTGCCAGGGTGCCGGCACTTCGACTCTCTTGGCAAATGCTCTTCGCGAAGGTGCCGCTGCTAAGGGTATCGATCTGGTTTCTCAGTCCGGTGCGTACGGAAGCCACTATGAGACGATGGATCAGTACAACGTGATTGTTCTGGCGCCCCAGGCACGCATGTACTATGACGCTATGAAGGCCGATACCGATCGCCTTGGAATTAAACTGCTCACCACAAGGGGCAAGGAGTATATCGACCTTACCAACGATCCCGAAGGTGCAATTGACTGGATCGTTCAGGAGCTGGCCAAATAGGAGGCTTCGGTAGTTTGTGTGACAAGGGGCTAGCCTAGGCAGCAACGCTCTTC
>CAJMBB010000024.1 GCA_905211615.1 uncultured Collinsella sp.
GGAGGCCACATTAAGTGGCCTCCGGCTCGTGCGGAACTCGCGACAAACTTAACCCCTGTGCCGCCCGGCCCGGGAATCCGACGCGCTCGTCAGGGCAACGTTCCCTGCCAAAAAGGGACAGGTTTATTTTGGTCGGTTTTATCTGGGAAAACACCACTCTTCACGGTGATCCGCATCCATTTGCCACGTTCTTCCGAGAATCAGACGAATAACGTCCAATCCACTCGTCCATATAACGCTAAAAAGGCCGCTTCCCCCCTTGGGAAGCGGCCCAGACTTTACGAATAAACGATGGTAAAGGGTACTTCTGTTTCGGTCTCTCCTGTTGACGTGCACCTCGTGCCCTCAAGCGTTACTGAGACCACTTGGTCGACATCGATCAACTTCGTTGGCAGCCAGATGTTCTCTCCGCTATTGCGCGCATAAGAAAAATATAAGTTGAACACCCCTGCGTCGTCATCTTCGACAATCTGCTCCGATCCATCCTTGTAGCTGACGGTCAGCTTATTATCAACTGCATCAATGCCCAGATCATCGATGTGTGTCTGGATAGAAAACGGGCTGATCTCGAGAGGCGAGTCATCGGAGCGGAGTTCCTTTGTATCGACGTAAGCTCCAACGCTAAACTCGGGCGTCGATGCCTCGAACGGCTTCGCATCCTCGCCTTCGCCCTCGGTCCACGAGATATTCCAGGTGACCGCATGTTGAAAACCTCGCTCGCGATCCATAGAGGCAAAGTACATCGTGCCATTAATGACCGTGTCGCTTGATGTGTCCTTATCAATGGTGCAGCGTGTGTCAGCCCATTCCTCGCCGAAGTTCATGCTGGGCGTGCCGATGCCTTGTTCTTCTTCACCATAGAGAACAAGTTCGCCCGTCTCTGCTGCCGGCTCGTAGTAGTTAACGCCATTTGGATTGGACAGCGTAAACGTCACGGCACCGCAACCGTTTTTATCGATAGCCATCTCATGGATATCAAGCGTATAGCCGTTACCCTCGACGGACAGATTAACCTTCTGGACTGCACCCTCCAGGCTTTGGGGCGCAATGCCGTCACCAAACTCTCTGGTGTAGGTGTATTTAGCCCCCGATGAGCCGCCGTTGGTCCAGGTAATGGAATCCCCATTGCCGTGGTTTCCCCAGGCTGAGGCAAAATAGCTGGAATTGATAACGGCGTAGGCGACCCCTCCGGTCGCCAACACTCCGGCGAGACATCCGATTACGGCAACATAGAGAGACTTCGCGTGGCCCTTTCGATGAAGCGGCTCACCCGCAGCGGTATTAAGGACGCGATCTGCAAGATTGCTATCGGCTTGGATGGACTCGAAGGCCTGCTTGATTTGGTTGGATTTCACGGTCGCCCTCCTCTAGGATGAATTTGAGCTTCGATCGACCACGAGCTAAACGCGTTCGAACGGTCGCGGCTGGTACATGCAACAACTCGGCAATCTCTGAGGTCGAAAAGCCCAGATAGTAATAGAGCACGATGGGGATACGGAATCGTTCCGGAAGTCGCATAACGTCCGACAGGACAGCCCTAGTCTCATCCTGCGCCGCCGAAAGCGAACCGGCCAGGTTCTCAATATCCTCCACGCGCCTCCACGGCTTTCGAAAGAGCGATTTGCATTCATTGATCGTGACCCGGATAAGCCAGCGGCGAAGATGCTCCCAACTCTCAAAATGTCCATCGCTTTTAAGCAGCTTAAGAAAGACATCTTGGGCAATATCGTCGGCATCGGCACGATCGCGCAGGTACGTCAATGCGATTCGAAACACGACATCCCTGTGATCTTCAACCGCCTGTCTAAAAGCTTGTTCTTCCATAATCACCTCCCGGTGATGCTGATGTTTCTTGCTGAGGCCCTCACCATAGATACGCTTTGACCGAACGGAATGTTTCAAATTCAAGCAGGAAAAACCTACCAAAATAAACCTGTCCCTTTTTGGCAGGTTTTCTTCAACAAAAAAGACCCGCTTCCCTGTTGGGAAACGGGTCTTTGGAAGGACGGTTAACGTACTAGGAAATTACTCCTCGTCGTTGTCCTTGGCCTCTTCGGCGTCGTCGGTGTCCACGAGCTGGTTGAGCAGCTCGTCGAGGGAAGCCATGTCCTCGTTGATCGCGCCGTTGGCGGGAGCCTTCTTGTCGTCGATCGGGGCGCCCAGGAGCTCCTCGTCGGCGTCGGCGTGATGCGTCGGAGCGGAGGTACCCAGCAGGATGTCGTCCGGACCGTCGGGGCTAAAGACCATCTGCAGCAGCTGCGAGAGGTCTTCCTCGTCGGCAACGTCGTCGTTGTTCTCGAGGATGTAGAGCAGATCGTGGGCCTCGAGGCCGTCACGGAGCTCCTCGATCGCCTTGGCACCGATGCCGTCGATGCGCAGCAGATCCTCCTCGGACTTGCCGACCAGGTCGCCCACCGTCTCGATGCCGACCTCGCTGAACTTGTTGGTCCAGCGCTGCGACACGCCCAGGTCGTCGAACAGGTACAGGCGAGCCTTCTCGGCGGAGATGGTATGGCCGTTGCGGGTGAACGAACCGTCAGCACCACCGAACTCGTCGTAGCCGGCCCAGTCGAGCTGCTGCGGGAGCTGCTCGTCCAGGTCCTTGAGCTCAACCGGAGCCCACTCGGGCAGTGACTTGGCGTTGGGCGAAGCCGGGCCGTCGATGTCCACGTAGCCGTCGGCCGTGCGATACGTCAGCTTGGCGTTGGCGTACGGCTTGAGGCCGGTACCAGCCGGGATCTTCTTACCGACGATGACGTTGGACTTAAGGTCGAGCAGGTGGTCGACCTTGCCCTCGATAGCAGCCTCGGTAAGGACGCCGGCGGTACGGATGAACGAAGCGCTCGACAGCCAGGAGTCGATGTTGGACGCAACCTTGAGCGTACCCAGGATGACGGGCTCGGCCACGGGAGCCTGACCGCCCAGACGGGCAACGCGCTCGACCTCGTCAGCGAACTCGTAGCGGTCGACGTACTGACCAAGCAGGTACTTGGAGTCGCCGGGGTTGGTGATCTGAACGCGACGCAGCATCTGACGTGCGAGCACCTCGATGTGCTTGTCGTTCAGGTCGACGCCCTGGCTGGTGTAGACGTCCTTGACGCTCTCGACGAAGGTGTGCATCGTCGACTCGATGTCGGTCAGCTTGCGCAGGTTACGGAAGTTGACGAAGCCCTTGGTGATCTGGTCGCCGGCACGAACCTCGCAGCCGTCCTCGATCTCGGGCATGAAGCGCACCGAAGCGGGGACGCGGCGCTCGTCGAGGACACGGGTGTGATCCTCGGAGTCGGTGAGCGTCAGCACGTACTCGGACTTCTCGGGCTTAATCGAGAGGTGACCGGAGTACGGAGCCAGCTCGGCCTCGCGACCCAGGATCTTCTCGTTGACGTTGCCGACGATATCGAACATACGGCTGACCGTAGGCAGACCCTGCGTAATATCGTCGACGCCAGCGACGCCGCCGGAGTGAATGGTACGCATCGTAAGCTGCGTACCGGGCTCGCCGATGGACTGGGCGGCAATAATGCCGACGGCAGTACCGATGGCGACCGGACGACGGGTGGAAAGATCCCAGCCGTAGCACTTCTGGCACACGCCGTACTTGGAGCGGCAGGTGAGCAGCGCGCGAAGCTTGACCTTCTTAAGGCCGGCATCGACCATCTTCTGGATGTCGGCGACCTTCTCGATGTAGCCGTCCTGCTCAAAGAGCACGGTGCCATCGGGAGCCACGACGTCCTCGATGAAGCAACGGCCGACGAGATCGGTGTTGAGGTCGGTGGTGCCGGGGATGATGAGGTTGTAGGTGACGCCCTCGTGCGTACCGCAGTCCTCCTCGCGGACGATGACGTCCTGGGCCACGTCGACCAGACGACGGGTCAGGTAACCAGAGTCCGAGGTGTGGGATGCGGTATCGACCAGGCCCTTACGGGCGCCGTAGGTCGAAATGAAGTACTCGAGCGGCAGCAGGCCCTCGCGGAAGTTCGCCTTAATGGGAAGGTCGATCGTCTCGCCGGACATGTCTGCCATCAGGCCACGCATGCCACCGAGCTGACGCAGCTGGGTCTTAGAACCACGGGCGCCGGAGTCGGCCATCATGTACAGCGGGTTCTCCTCGTCGAACATGTCGAGCATGAGCGCTGCAACCTTATCGGTACAAGCGGTCCACTCGTTAACGACTTCGATGTGGCGCTCCGTCTCGTTGATGAAGCCCTCCTCGAAGTACTCGTTGATCTGGTCGACGTTGGCCTGGGCGCGGTCGAGCAGCTCCTGCTTCTCGGCAGGGATGAGAGCGTCCCACACCGAGATGGTGAGGCCGGCGCGGGTAGCGTAGTGGAAGCCGGAGTACTTGATGGCGTCGAGGATCGGGCCGACCTTGGCCTCGGGGTAACGATCGCAGCAGTCCGCAACCAGCTTGGCCACGTCGCCCTTGACCATCTTGTAGTTCATGAACTCATAGTCTTCGGGCAGGCACTGGCGGTTGAAGATGATGCGGCCGATAGAGGTCTCGAAGCGCGCGGTCTTATTGCCGGTGACGTCGTAGTCGACAAACTCGTTCTTGCCGTTCTTGACACGGAAGATACGGGTGCCGTCCTCGTTGATGACGTTGGCGTTCTCGGCAGACACGCGGACCTGGATCTTGGCCTGCATGTCGACCTCGGAGCGGCAGTCATAGGCGTGCAGCGCGTCGTCGAAGCTCGAGAACACGTGGTTCTCACCGGGCAGGCCGTCGCGGACCTGGGTGAGGTAGTACACACCGATGATCATGTCCTGCGAGGGGATGTTGACCGGCTTGCCGGATGCCGGCGAGCGCAGGTTGTTCGCAGAGAGCATGAGCACGCGGGCCTCGGCCTGAGCCTGGCTGGACAGCGGCACGTGGACAGACATCTGGTCGCCGTCGAAGTCGGCGTTGAAGGGCGAGCAGACCAGCGGGTGCAGGTGGATAGCCTTGCCCTCGACCAGCACCGGCTCAAAGGCCTGGATGGACAGACGGTGCAGGGTCGGTGCACGGTTGAGCAGCACGACGCGGCCGTCGATGACCTCTTCGAGGATGTCCCACACAAAGGTGGCACCACGGTCGATAGCGCGCTTTGCGCCCTTGATGTTCTCGACCTTGCCGAGCTCGACCAGGCGCTTCATGACGAAGGGCTTGAAGAGCTCCAGCGCCATGGTCTTGGGCAGACCGCACTGGTGCAGCAGCAGCTTGGGGTCGGTAACGATAACCGAACGGCCGGAGTAGTCGACACGCTTACCCAGCAGGTTCTGACGGAAACGACCCTGCTTGCCCTTGAGGGCCTCGGCGAGCGACTTGAGCGGGCGACCGCCACGGCCAGAGACTGGGCGACCACGGCGGCCGTTGTCGAACAGGGCGTCCACAGACTCCTGGAGCATGCGCTTCTCGTTGTTCACGATGATCGCGGGGGCGTCCAGGTCGAGCAGGCGCTTGAGTCGGTTGTTACGGTTGATCACGCGACGATACAGGTCGTTGAGGTCGGACGCGGCGAAGCGGCCGCCGTCGAGCTGGACCATCGGGCGCAGATCGGGCGGAATGACCGGGATGACGTCCAGGATCATGTTCGCGGGGCTGTTGCCGCCCTTCAGGAAGGCGTCAACGACCTCGAGGCGCTTGACGGCCTTCTCGCGCTTCTGCTTCTGGGAATCCTCGTCGGCGATGATGGCCTTGAGCTTCTCGGCCTCGGAGGGGAGGTCGATGGCAGCGAGCAGGTCGCGGACGGCCTCGGCACCCATACCACCCTTGAAGTACATGGAGTAGTAACGGGTCATCTCGCGGAACAGCGGCTCATCGGAGATGAGGTCGCGCTCGGTGAGCTTCATGAAGGCGTTGAAGGCGTCCGTGCGGAGCTGCTTCTCGTCCTTGCACTCTTCCTCGATGTCGACGATGCCGGAGGCGATCTCCTCGGGGGTCAGCGGCTCCTCGTCGGAGAACTCGTCAAAGTTCTCGGGGTCGCCCTGCTCCTTGAGGGACTCGATCTGGCGGGCGCACTCGGCATCGATCTCTTCCAGATCGGCGGCGAGTTCCTCGCGCAGGTCGTCGGCGTCGGCCTCGCGAGCCTCGTAGTCAACCTCGGTGATGATGTAGCTGGCAAAGTACAGAACCTTCTCGAGGTCCTTGGACTTGATGTCGAGCATACGGCTCATCGGGAAGCTCGTGGGGCTCTTGAAGTACCAGATGTGGGACACGGGAGCGGCGAGCTCGATGTGGCCCATGCGGTCGCGACGCACCTTGGCCGAGGTGACCTCGACGCCGCAGCGCTCGCAGACGATGCCCTTAAAGCGGATGCCCTTGTACTTGCCGCAGGAGCACTCCCAGTCCTTGGCGGGACCGAAGATCTTCTCGCAGAACAGGCCGTCCTTCTCGGGCTTGAGGGTACGGTAATTGATGGTCTCCGGCTTCTTGACCTCACCGTGCGACCAGGAACGGATCTGGTCGGCGGAGGCAAGGGAGATCTTTACCGAGTCAAAATCAGTAGCTTCGAAATCTGCCACAGTCAACTACTCCTTATCAGTGGTCGTGGCGGCGACAGCCTCGGGTGCCTCGGCGGTCTCGGCATCCTCGGCCTCGACGTCGGCGTCAACGCCGGCGAGCGCAGCCAGGTCGTCGAGAGCGGAGGTCTCCTCGGCGGTCACAGGGGCGGAGGCATCCTCGTCGGCATCGTGCATGGGCTCGATGTCCAGCGCGAGGGAGCGGATCTCCTTGACGAGAACCTTGAAGGACTCGGGGATACCCGGGACAGGAACGTTCTCGCCCTTGACGATGGACTCGTAGGTCTTAACGCGGCCCACGGTATCGTCGGACTTGACGGTCAGGATCTCCTGCAGGACGTTGGAAGCACCGTAAGCGTACAGTGCCCAAACTTCCATCTCGCCGAAGCGCTGGCCGCCGAACTGGGCCTTGCCGCCCAGAGGCTGCTGGGTAACCAAGCTGTAAGGGCCGGTCGAACGGGCGTGGATCTTGTCGTCGACCATGTGGCCGAGCTTGAGGATGTAGGACGTACCCACGGTAATGGGCTCGCGGAACTCCTCGCCGGTGCGGCCGTCGAACAGACGGGTCTTGCCGCGCTCGTCAAGCTGGGTGACGAACTCGGGGCGCATGTGATCGCCAAAGGCAGCGGTGGCCTTGTTGAGCATGTTCTTGTTGGCACGACGGATGACCTCGGCGATCTCGTCCTCCTTGGCGCCGTCGAAGACGGGCGTGGCGGTGAAGAACGGACCGGGGACGTACTTGTCGGAGTCGGCCTGCTCGGTATCCCAACCGCAGGCAGCAGCCCAGCCAAGGTGGCACTCGAGCAGCTGGCCGACGTTCATACGCGAAGGAACGCCCAGCGGGTTGAGGATAACGTCGATCGGGGTACCGTCAGCCATGTAGGGCATGTCCTCGACCGGCAGAACGTTGCAGATAACACCCTTGTTGCCGTGGCGGCCGGCGATCTTATCGCCCTGCTGGATCTTACGACGCTGGGCGACGTAGACGCGCACCTGCTCGTTGACGCCGGGGGCCAGGTCGTCGCCGTTCTCGCGGCTAAAGCGGACGACGTCGATGACGCGACCGTAAGCGCCGTGAGGCATCTTAAGGGAGGTGTCGCGGACGTCGTGGGCCTTGGCACCGAAGATGGCGCGCAGCAGGCGCTCCTCGGCGGTCAGAGCGCTCTCGCCCTTAGGCGTGACCTTGCCGACCAGGATGTCGCCAGGGCCGACCTCGGCGCCGATGCGGATGATGCCGTCCTCGTCGAGGTTGGCAAGCATGTCCTCGGAGAGGTTCGGGATCTCGCGGGTGATCTCCTCGGGGCCGAGCTTGGTGTCGCGGGCGTCGATCTCGTGACGGGTGATGTTGATGGTCGTCAGCAGGTCCTCGGCCACCAGGCGCTCGGACACGACGATACCGTCCTCGTAGTTAAAGCCTTCCCACGGCATGTATGCCACGGTGAGGTTCTGGCCCAGTGCGAGCTCGCCGTGATCGGTCGAAGGACCGTCAGCCAGGGGCTCGCCCTGCTCAACGGTGTCACCGACGCGCACGAGCGGACGGTGGTTGATGCAGGTGGACTGGTTGGAGCGCTGGTACTTGGCCAGGTGATACTCGTCCATGCCGCCGGCATGCTTGACGATGATCTTGGCGGCGTCGGCAAAGATGACCTCGCCGGCGTTCTTGGCCAGGGTGACCTCGCCAGAGTCCAGAGCGGCGCGACGCTCCATGCCGGTACCGACATAGGGAGCGGCAGGGTGAACCAGCGGCACGGCCTGACGCTGCATGTTAGCGCCCATCAGCGTACGCTTGGCGTCGTCGTGCTCCAGGAACGGGATCAGCGTGGCTGCGACGGAGAGCATCTGACGCGGCGAAACGTCCATGTAGTCGACGTCCTCGACAGGCACGTCGGCGGGAGCGCCGAAGGAGCCGTCGAAGTCGCGGGTACGGGCGATCACGGTGTGCGGGCGGACAAGCTTGCCCTCGGCATCGGTCGTGATGAACTCGTTGGTCTTGGGATCGAGCGGCGTGTTGGCCGGCGCGATGACGTGCTTCTCTTCCTCATCAGCGGTCATCCAGTCGATCTGGTCGGTGGCAACGCCGTTCTCGACGCGACGGAACGGGGCCTCGATGAAGCCATACTCGTTGACACGGGCGTAGAGGGCGAGCGAGCCGATCAGGCCGATGTTGGGGCCTTCGGGGGTCTCGATCGGGCACATGCGGCTGTAGTGCGAGTTGTGGACGTCGCGGACGGCCGTCGGCACGTTGGTGCGGCGGCTGGAGCCGGACTTGTGGCCGGCAAGACCGCCAGGGCCGAGTGCGGACAGACGGCGCTTGTGGGTCAGACCGGTCAGGGGGTTCGCCTGGTCCATGAACTGCGAGAGCTGCGAGGAACCGAAGAACTCCTTGATGGAGGCCACGATCGGGCGGATGTTGATGAGCGACTGCGGGGTGATCTCGTCGATGTCCTGGGAGCTCATGCGCTCACGGACGACGCGCTCCATACGGCTCATGCCGATACGGAACTGGTTGGCGACGAGCTCGCCGACGGTACGGATGCGGCGGTTGCCAAAGTGGTCGATGTCGTCGACCTTGAAGCCCTGCTCGCCGGCAGCGAGGGACAGCAGGTAGCGCAGCGTCGCGACGATATCCTCGTCGGTGAGCACCGTGACCTCTTCCTCGGTGGTGAGGTTGAGCTTCTTGTTGACCTTGTAACGACCGACGCGGGCCAGGTCGTAGCGCTGCGGGTTAAAGAGCAGACCCTCGAGCAGGCTGCGGGAAGCGTCCACGGTGGGAGGCTCGCCCGGGCGCAGACGACGGTAGATCTCGATGAGGGCGTCCTCGCGAGTGAGGGCGGTGTCGCGCTCCAGGGTACGCTTGATCACATCGGAGTTGCCGAGCAGCTCGATGATGTCGTCGTTGGTGACGGCGATGCCAAGGGCGCGCAGGAACATCGTGGCGCTCTGCTTGCGCTTACGGTCGATGGAGACCATGAGCTGGTCGCGCTTGTCGACCTCAAACTCAAGCCAGGCACCGCGGGACGGGATGATCTGGGCCTTGTAGATCTGCTTGCCCGAATCCATCTCGGAGCTGTAGTACACGCCCGGGGAGCGGACGAGCTGCGAGACGACGATACGCTCGGTACCGTTGATGATGAAGGTGCCCTGATCGGTCATCATGGGGAAGTCGCCCATAAAGACGAGCTGCTCTTTGATCTCGCCGGTCTCCTTGTTGGTGAGACGGACGTCGGTCAGAAGCGGGGCCTGATAGGTCATGTCCTTCTCGCGGCACTCCTCGACGGTGTGCGCGGGGTCGCCGAACTGATGCTCGCCGAAGGTAACCTCGAGAACATGGTTCTGGCTCTGAATGGGGCTGGATTCCTTGAACGCCTCACGAAGGCCCTCGTCCTTAAAACGCTCAAAGGATTCCCTTTGAACAGAGATAAGGTTGGGGAGCTCCATGGCCTCCGGGATTTTCCCGAAGCTGACGCGCTTGCGCTCAGTGGCAGTGTATGCGTAGGTCACCAGGTTTTTCCTCCTTCACGGAAATGCTCGGTGGGTTGGCGAGGCATAGCTTCGCCAGTTATCGCAACCTAATAGTTTATCAGGTACCGACCGTTGGGCAAGAAAAGCCTTGACGCGATTGAGTTTTTGGAGTAGCAAAGTTTTTCGACAGAAAACACGCAGGTAGATGTATGTATATCGAACATCTGTTCATATATTTTCTGTGAACAGAGAGCCGGCAATCGCAGCTCTTATAAAAAACGGGCGCGAACCGAAGTCCGCGCCCGTAAATGTCGATGCCCGAAGGCTTACTTGCGCATCAATCCGCCGCGCTCGTCGATGGCGTCCCAGAAGGCGCTGGCAAAGCGGGGGTCGCTTGCAGCCATGAGGGCGTTGGTGGCCATCCAGCCAGAGGGAGTACCGGTGTCGTAGCCCGACAGCGGGTCGATGACGACAGCATACATGGCCTCGCGGTCGAGCGAACGGGCCATGGCGTCGGTGAGCTGGATCTCGCCGCCCTTGCCGGCCTGCTGATCTGCCAGCAGGTCCATGACCAGCGGGCTCAGCAGGTAGCGACCGACGATGTACAGGTTGGACGGAGCTGCCTCGGGAGCGGGCTTCTCGACCAGACCGCCGATACGCCAGACAGCGCCCGGCTCTGCATCGGCAACGTCCTCGGCACCCTCGAGCGAACCGACGCGCTCACCGGCGATAACGCCGTAGCGGCTGACTTCCTCGGGCGAGCAAGCAGCGACGGCGATAACCGAAGCGCCACCGTGCTCCTTGGAAACGGCGAGCATCTTGTCGCAGATGTCGCGGTTAGGCACAACGTAGTCGCCCAGAAGAACTAGGAAGTTCTCCCCTGCCACGGCGTCGGCAGCAGAGCGAATAGCATGGCCGAGGCCCTTGGGCTCGTACTGATAACGGAAGTCGACCGGCATACCGCCAGCGTGGGCGACGGCGTCGGCATAGGCGTTCTTGCCGCGCTCGCGCAGCAGGTTCTCGAGCGAGCGATCGGGCTGGAAGTAGTTCAGTAGCTCGGGCTTACCGGGAGAAGTAACGATGATGGCATCGTCGACCTCCTCGGGATCGAGCGCTTCCTCGACGACGTACTGAATGACGGGCTTGTCGAGCACCGGCAGCATCTCTTTGGGCGTGCACTTAGTGCCAGGCAGAAAACGCGTGCCAAGACCGGCGGCGGGGATGATTGCCTTCATGTTATTCAAAGATCCTTTCGCAGGCGCAAAAGCGCCCCATGCGTGCGGCACACAGCCGCAGACCAAATTGCGATACCCAAGTATCTTACCGCTGGAGCTATATGTCGCTACAAGGCAGAGACAATTCTTCAGCAGGTCAACGCAAATTATTGCTCGAATGGTGCAATTTTATTGCCCAACGGCAAGGCACCCGATACGACGCAAATCACAGAACATGGCAGTTTGAGCAACCGATGTCGAGGGACCGAAAAACAAAAAAGACGGGGCTCGCAATGCGAACCCCGTCTGCAAAGAAATCTGGCGAGAAAGCCTGATTACTTGAGGGTGACAGCAGCGCCAGCAGCCTCGAGCTTCTCCTTGGCAGCCTCGGCGTCCTCCTTCTTGGCACCCTCGAGAACAGCCTTGGGAGCGCCCTCGACGACCTCCTTGGCCTCCTTCAGGCCAAGGTTGGTGAGCTCACGGACGGCCTTGATGACCTGGATCTTGTTGTCGCCGAAGCCCTCGAGCACGACGTCAAACTCGGTCTTCTCCTCGGCCTCAGCAGCGCCAGCAGCGGGAGCGGCGACAACAGCGGCAGGAGCAGCGGCGGAAACGCCGAAGGTGTCCTCGATAGCCTTAACGAGCTCGGAAGCCTCGAGAAGGGTCATTTCCTTAAGAGCATCGATGATCTCATCGGTGGTAAGCTTAGCCATTTCTAAGTCCTTTCGGTTTCCGTGCGGATGCACGGAGATCAGTTAAAACACGGCGCGAATGCGCCAGGGGTGCGGCGTTGCCGCCGCGGGTGAAAACAGCGACTAGGCTGCCTTCTGCTCGGAGACCTGCTGGATCGAACGAGCGAGACCAGAGGAAACGCCGTTGACGCAGACAGCGATGTCGCGAGCGAAACCGGAGATGAGACCGGCGATCTGGCCGAGAAGCTGATCCTTGGTGGGCAGCTCAGCGATAGCCTTAACATCATCAGCGGAAACGGCCTTGCCGTCGGAGATACCGCCCTTGATCTCAAGGACGCCCTTGGACTTAGCGGAGAAGTCCTTAAGGGCCTTAGCGGCCTCGACCGGCTCGGACTCGTAGAACACATAAGCGACGGGGCCGGC
The DNA here is from genome assembly GCA_905211615.1 of uncultured Collinsella sp. Lineage (GTDB taxonomy): Bacteria > Actinomycetota > Coriobacteriia > Coriobacteriales > Coriobacteriaceae > Collinsella. The sequence continues at coordinate 12,290 of CAJMBB010000024.1, forward strand.
GAGAATCTCGTCGAGCTCGGGCTGCTCCTGGTTCTTGAGGGCGATCTTGACCAGGTTGTTCTTGTAGACCTTCATCTCGGCGCCGCACTCGCGAAGCTGATGACGCAGCTCCTGAGCCTGCTTAACCGTCAGACCGTTGTAGTTGACGACGAACAGACCGGCGTTCTCGGCGATACGGGACTCGATCTCTGCAACCTTGTCGATTTTGTACTGCTGGGGCATGAATTACACCTCCTCGAATTCTTTCCGGGCACGGTCCGCCACAAGGACGTGACGGGGGCATGTCCAAAAAGAAAGCCCCCGCGCTGCATGAGCGACGGGGGCGAGAAGACATATCTACTCGACCACCTCGGCTGGCGGGAAGTCCCATTAAGCTCGCGGGCGATGCCCGTTTGCACCGGCTGTCTCTGGCAGCGGATTCGTGCGTGAACCGAAAGTATTATGGCGGGGACCCCGGCGTCGGTCAACGGCAACCCTGGCTGCACACAATTCCACCATCTCGGTCGCGCCGCCAAAGGCCAGGCGCAAGCTTTTCGCTCGGTCAGGTCCTGGGCTCGCACGAAGAGCACATTTAGTGCTCTTCGGCTCGTGCGGAATCTACGAAAAGCTTGCGCCTGGCCTTTGGCGGCGCGACCTGTGTTGACTTTGGGGCAGCCAGGGTTGCCGTTGGCCGGCGCGCCCCACGCATAACCCTTATGTCGGTGGGCTGATGTGTTGCGTCCCTGAGGACTACAAGGTCGAAATGAAGGTGGACAGGCGGTGGAGGCCTTCGTCCAGGTTTTCGTCGGAGACGCAATAGCTTAGGCGGATGTGGCCTTCGGTTCCGAAGCAGTTTCCGGGGACTAGGGCTACGTTTGCCTCTTTGATGGCTTTGATGCAGAAGTCTTCGCTTGTTAGGCCGAATTGTTTGATGCTGGGGAAGGCGTAGAAGGCGCCTGCCGGTTCCACTACGTCGAGGCCCATGGCGTCTAAGGCTGCGAGTACGCGCTCGCGGCGGACTCGGTAGACTTTGAGCATGGGGGCTGGGTCGACGGTGAGGGCTCGGGCTGCGGCGTCCATCTCGAAGGAGACGGCGCTCGATACTAGGTATTGGTGAGCTTTTGCGATCTCGGCGATGACGGGGGCTGCGGCTGCGAGCCAGCCCAGGCGCCAGCCGGTCATAGCCCAGGGCTTGGAGAAGCTCTCGATAACTACCGTCTGATCGCGAAGCTCCGGGTGGCGCTGGGTAAAGCGCTCGTAGCCACCCACATAAACCAGGCGGTTGTATACGTCGTCGCAGACCACGTAGATGCCCGCCTGCTCTGCCACGCGCGCCACGGCGTCGAGCGAAGCCGCGTTGAGGATGCAACCCGTAGGATTGTTGGGCGTGCAGATGACGATGGCCTTGGTCGCCGGCGTCACGCAGGCACGAAGCGCCTCCTCATCAATCTGAAATTGCGCAGGCTCCGTATCCAAAAAGACCGCTTTGGCGTGGTTGGCCACGACGATGCTCTCGTACAGGCCAAAGGCCGGCGTGGGGATGATGACCTCGTCGCCGGGGTTGAGCATAGCCATGAATGTTGCCGACAGGGCCTCGGTCGCGCCGTCGGTTAGGATGACCTCGTCGGCCGAAAACGTAAGGCCCGCGTCCCCCACGTAGGCAGATAACGCCTCACGCAAGGCGGGGCGACCGTTGTTGGGCGGATAGTGCGTGTCACCGCGGTCCAGTGCGGCGATCACCTCGGCACTAATCACATCGGGCGTGGGAAAATCGGGCTCGCCGAGCGCAAGCGCGATGCACCCCGGGTGCTGGGCGGCGAGCGCGTTAATCCGGCGGATACCGGAGGGCTTGAGCATGGCAAGCGAGGTATTCATGGGCAGACGCATGGCGTTCCTTTCGTAAGGGTTGCACTAGGATAGCGCGGCGGGGCGCCACCAGACGGTGTAACCTAAACGGAAACGAGCCGGAAAGGAGATGGCATGGAGACAATCGCGCGTGGCGACGTACCAAAAACACTGCACACCATTGCGTATATCAGTATTCCCAAGAGCGCCGATCTTGAGTTTTTGCTCTGGGACTTGCAGGATGCCATCGCCGCCTATGCTCAGCTTTCTGGCACCGCGCTCCCCCGCCCAGTCGACTTGAAGGCAAATGACGCCGGCAGCGTTGCCGATGGCATCGTGCTGGCCATTGAAGATGTGGCTGACGATGAGACGTTGACAGCTATCGAGCAGGCGCTTGAGCGCTTTGGCAGTACGGGAGCGCGTGTCTATGCCGTGATTCGAGCCGCACAACGGGGCGCTGAGCAGGCGCGTGGGACCGCCGTTCGCCTGCACAAGGCATGTGAGCGCCATGACCAATTGTGGTGTGGCGGCGTTGCCATCTGCGCCGGCAGCGGCATCGCAGCGCTTCGCCATTCCCCACGCATGGGCCTCTTGCGCCGACCATTTTCGGAAGCGATGGATAAGCTTGTGGGCGCTGTGCGCATGGGCTGCTCCGTCGAGCATGCACAGCGACTTGGCGGCGGCAATGCCGCCAACGTCGACGCCGACGGCATGGTTTGCGCCGAGCCAGCCGTGCCCGCGCCGATCTGGCGAGGCGTTCTGAAACGTCTGGGCGCCCACGCTCAAACAAAAATCTAAATTAAATAACAGCCCAGTCAACGGCTTCGTGCCAACGCTCGACAAGACGCTCCAGGCGCCAGGCGGCATTGGCAGGACTTGTCGAGGGCAGGACGATGGCGGGCAGCCCCGTCCGATCTTGCAAGTAGCGTTTGTAGAGTCGCCCTGCCGTACCGCCGTTACAGACAACGAGCTCGATCGACGCGGCATCGGTAATGCGCTCGATATGTGCCGGCACAACGTTGCGGATGCTCGCGTCGCTCGAGCCCTTAATGTCGCAGCTCTCGATTGCATCCCACAGGGCCACGCCGCCGTTCAGCAGCATGGCCCGCTTGGCGGCAATGGAGGCATCGAGCGTCGCGGGCTCACCGCTTGCCAAAGGATCGCCCTCGTTGGGCGGCACAGGCATACCGAGGCACGTGGCCATCACACGCCAAAAGCGATTCTGAGGGTTGCCGTAATAAAAGGCATTGGCGCGCGAAAGCACCGAGGGAAACGACCCGAGCACCAAAACGCGCGAGTGCTGGTCGAACACGGGCTCAAACCCATGCTCAATATGCTGATAGCCCTCGTCCGGCGCGGCCACGAGCTAGGCCCTCAACAGATAGCGCACCTCGTAGGGCGCAAGCTCAAGGGAGCCCGCCAGCTCGACCGTGGGCACGCCGTCGGCAAGCAAATCGACAAAGGAGCCGTTGAGCTCGCCGGCGCCAAAGGTGTAAGGCTCGTCCACGGCGTTCACCGCCACGAGCACCGTCGCGTCGTCGCAGGCGCGCTCGAACAGCAGCTGCTTGTTCTGGATCACCACATTGCGATAGGCACCGTAGTTGAGAGCACGGGCCGCCGCGTCGTTTGCCGAGCGCAGGTGCGCCAGCTGCGTGATGAAGGCCGTCAGCTCGTTGGGCGCAGGCTCATCGAGCGCAGGGCGCAGTGCCCAGTCGCCATCGGGGCCGCCCTTTTCACCAGCAATTCCCCACTCGCTGCCATAGTAGACGCACGGAATGCCCGGCATGCCAAAGAGCATGCCATAGGCGGGACGCAGGCACGACTTGTCGGTGAGGATGCTTGCCAGGCGCGGCACGTCGTGGTTGTCGACAAACGACAGCAGGTGTTTGCCGCGGTAGATGCACCAGGGGTCGCCGCCAAACTGGCGATGCAGCGAATGGGCGATCTCGAACATGTTGACCGAGTTAAAGCTGGAGTACAGGCCCTTGTAGCACTCGTAGTTGGTGCAGGAGTCGAGCATCTCGTCGTTGACGATTTGGTTGTAGTCGCCGTGGAGCGTCTCGCCGATCAGCACAAAGTCGGGCTTGAGCTCACGGGTAAAAGCGTGCAGGCGGCGCATGAAGTCGCGGTCGAGCATATAGGCAACGTCCAAGCGCAGGCCGTCGACGCCAAAGACCTCGGCCCAGCGACGCACGGACTCAAGCAGGTAATTGACCACGGCGGGGTTTTGCAGGTTGAGCTTCACAAGCTCAAAATGGCCCTCCCAGCCCTCATACCAAAAGCCGTCGCCGTAGCACGAGTCACCGTCAAAGCTGATGTGGAACCAATCCTTGTACGGCGAATCCCACTTGCGCTCCTGCACATCGCGGAAGGCCCAAAAACCGCGGCCGACGTGGTTGAAGACGGCATCGAGCACCACGCGGATACCGTGGGCATGCAGTGTGTCGCACACGGCGGCAAAGTCGACATCCCCACCCAGGCGGCGGTCGATATGGCGCAGGCTGCGCGTATCGTAGCCGTGGCTATCGGACTCGAGCGGCGGGTTGATGAGCACAGTGCCAACGCCGAGTTCCTGCAGGTAGTCGGCCCATTTGGCAATCTTCATGATGGGCGCATCGGGGCTAGCTGTGGCATCGGCGGCCTGGGCGAGCTCATCCTCGGCAACGGGGGCGGCGTTTTCGCGCGGAGCTCCACAAAAGCCCAGCGGATAGATCTGATAGAACGTCGTCTCGTATGCCCACATAACAGCCTCCCGGAAATCCTTCACGCAACGCCACCCATTGTATGCCCAGCTTGTATCCTCTCCCCAAAATAAGTTGCGGTGGAATAGTTCCTGCTTGGATCTTCAGAGGCCTTAAACAAGAACTATTCCACCGCAACTGATGAGGAGGATGTGGCTAGGCGACGGGCTTTGCGCGGCGTATGGCCGGGAACAGCACGGTGATGGCGAGGATGACGCCCACGACGGCAATCGTCCCACCCGCGAAGCCGATCCAGGCGATACCGGGGCCCGAAACCACGGCTCCGCCGATCGCGGTACCCGTGCCGATACCGAGGTTGAACAGGCCCGAGAAGATCGACATGGCGACGGCCGACGAATCTGCCGGCGTGTGCTTGATGAGCTCGGCCTGAAACGCCACGTTAAAGGCCGTGGCGCAGCAACCCCACAGTGCGCAGACGGCAAGCACTGTCACGAGCGACGATGCGGCCGGCCCCATGAGCAGCAGGGCCACCGGCACGCCGGAGAGCGTGATAGCCAAGAACGGGAAGCGATGCCCATCGAACAGGCGGCCAAACAGCCAGCTTCCGAGCAAACCAGAGCAGCCAAACGCCGTCAGCGTCATGGTAATGGCGCCCGCATCGACGTGCGCGACCTGCGCCAGGAAGGGCTCGATATAGCTGTAGCTTGCGTAATAGCCGGTCGCCATGAAGACCGTGACTGCGTAGAGCGCGATGAGGAGCGGGTTCTTGAGCAGCTCGGGCAGCTGTTTGACGGTAAAGCGCTCACCCGCCGGCATGGCCGGGAACACCGCTGCCTGGTAGACGACCGCGATGGCTGAGAGGCCCCCGACCACGGCAAACGTCATGCGCCAGCCCACGGCCAAGCCAATGGCGCGACCGAGCGGCAGGCCAAAGATCTGCGCGATGGACGAGCCCGTAGCGATCATGCTGATGGCGAGCGCGCCGTGGCGAGTGTCGACCAGGCGCGAGGCCATAATCGAGGCGACTGACCAGAACACGGCATGTGCGCAAGCGACCACCAGGCGCGCGCAGACCAGGATGGGATAGGTCGGCGCCACAGCGGACAGGAACTGACCGAGCGAGAACACGGCCAGCACGCCCAG
>CAJMBB010000025.1 GCA_905211615.1 uncultured Collinsella sp.
CGAGCCGGAGAGCACTTAATGTGCTCTCCGTGCGAGCAGGACTGTCCGAGCAGGCAACCTAATGCCTTTCGGGCAGCCACGGACCAACTTACTTCAAACCGCAGTTACGACAGCGCAATACCGCCGAGCCAGCCCCAACGCACGCCAGAGCCAGTGCCATAGAAGCTAATAAACGAGTCAAGCGACTTAGACGTAATGGCACCCTCGTTGCTCATAACGATGCCGCCGCCAACATAGATACCCACATGACCGTAGATAAGGCCCGGAGCACCCGTGCCGCTGTGCGAGGAATCGGCCACGATCATGCCCACCTGCAGCGCCGAGCGGTCGGAGCTATAGCACCATGCGTTAAACATATCGCACGCGTTACCGCCAAAGTAGCCAACGCCGGCGTTACGGAAGACATTGGTGACCCACGCCGCGCACCAGTTCTGACCCGGCGAAGGCGTGGAGTAGCACGCGTTGACGACAGCCTGCTGCTTGCCCGAGCCGGCATTCTGCTGCGGAGTTCCGGGCGCATACGATCCACCACCCGAACTCGAACCACCCGAGTAGGAATTGTTCTTGTTCGCGGCGGCAGCGGCAGCGGCGGCCTTCCTGGCAGCCTCCTCAGCCTGGGCGGCAGCGAGGATCTCGGAATCGCGCTGAACCATGAGCTCCTTGACGTCGTCGGAAAGACCGTTCAGCACGGTCTGGACCTCTTGCTGCTTGGCCTGCATATCCTGCATCTGAGCCGTCTGCTGGTCCTTGAGTTTTTCCAGGTCGGCCTTTTGTGCTTCGAGCTCGGTCTTCTGTGCGTCGAGCTCAGCCTGAATCGTCTGGATATCCTCGATGGCGTCGCGGTCGCTCTTGTTGATCTTCTCAACGTAATGCGCGTTGGCGACGAGTTCCTCAAACGAGCCAGAGGCCAGCAGCAGCGACAGGATGTTCGTGCCGCCGGACTTGTAGCTGGCGGCCACGCGATCGGAAAGGTCGTTGCGCTTCTTCTTGAGCTCGGCCTTCTTTTCATCGATCTGGGCCTGCGTGTCGTCAATCTTGCCCTGGACATTCTCGATGTCGTTGAGGGTCTGGGCATTCTTGTTGGCCAGCGCCGCATACTCATTTGCGATGCTGTCGAGCTGGGCCTGAACCTCGTCGAGCTGGGCCTGGGCGGCATTCAGTTTATCGGTGGTTTCTTTGGAAGCCTCCGCCGCATGGGCGCGAGCGGGCAGGCCAAAAAGAACTGCCGCAGAAGCGGCGCCGAACAGGGCCTTGAGGGCAGTGCGGCGCGAGAGCTCCTGGGAAAGGATGGAATCGCTGTTTGGTGACATATGTACTCCGTTACATGTTTATTTATATGTCGCTCAACTCATACATATTAGCGTACATATGGCGCGTCCCAACGATTTCCACGAACGGCAGGAAACTACAAGGTCAGCGGCTCGTAAGCAAATGCCAAAGATCAGGTTATGCGTACGCAAGCTCTTCTGATGAGTACGTTAGCACAATCCTCTGCTTTTCCTACAGCGCACGATTTGGGCGTTCCTGCCTGCGCTATACTCCCCTGAAGAAGTGTTCCTGATTCGATAGGAGACTACATGTCCAAAGCACTCGACCCCAAAGACACCTGCGTCCTCGTTACCGGTGGCGCCGGCTTTATCGGCTCGCACACCGTCGTTCAGCTGCTCGAGGGTGGCTACCAGGTCGTCATCGTCGATGATCTCTCCAACTCCAGCGCCGTCGCCGTCGACCGCGTCAAGACCATCGTGGGCGACGAGGCCGCCAAGAACCTCACCTTCTACGAGGCCAACGTGCTCGACCGCGATGCGATGAACAAGATCTTCGATACCCATCAGATCGACCGCGTCATCCACTTTGCCGGCTTTAAGGCCGTCGGCGAGTCGGTGAGCAAGCCCGTCGAGTACTACCACAACAATATCGAGAACACCCTGGTGCTCATCGACATCATGCGCAACCATGGCTGCAAGTCCATCATCTTCTCGAGCTCCTCGACCGTCTACGGCGACCCGGACAACCCGCCCGTCACCGAGGAAGATCCTAAGAAGCCCGCGACCAACCCCTATGGTTGGACCAAGTGGATGATCGAGCAGATCCTTATGGACGTCCACACCGCCGACCCCGAGTGGGACGTCGTGCTGCTCCGTTACTTCAACCCCATCGGCGCTCATCCGTCGGGCCTGATCGGCGAGGACCCCAAGGGCATCCCCAACAACTTGGTGCCCTATGTCGCCCAGGTCGCCGTGGGCAAGCTCGAGGCCGTTCAGGTCTTTGGCAACGACTACCCCACCCCCGACGGCACCGGCGTGCGCGACTACATCCACGTGTGCGATCTGGCCTCTGGTCACGTTGCCGCCCTTAACTGGATGAACGGCAAGACCGGCGTCGAGATCTTTAACTTGGGCACCGGCACCGGCACCTCGGTACTCGAGGTCGTCGCTGCCTTCTCCAAGGCTTGTGGCAAGGAGCTGCCCTACGTGATCCGCGAGCGCCGCGCCGGCGACATCGCTGCCAACTGGTGCGATGCCTCCAAGGCCGAGCGCATGATGGGCTGGAAGGCCCAGTACGACATCGCGGACATGTGCCGCGATAGCTGGAACTGGCAGAGCCACAACCCCAACGGCTTCGCCGACGCCGAGTAGCAAAAACCTACATACCGCTCTTGCCCCGATCTCACGTTGTGAGGTCGGGGCTTTTTCATGGCATGTAACCATTCGCCGAAAATCGACCAACTTTTTTATCTTGCCTGTACATGTTTAAACAACATGTTTTACAATAGGCGTATCGGATCAGAACATCGGAGGCGGACTGCACATCCATCGGCAGGCCGACCCCACAACAAGAAGGTTGGTGAGCGCATTCATGGAGCGTGCAAGCGGCGTCCTCATGCCCGTCTCATCTCTGCCCGGACCATACGGAATCGGCGGCTTTGGCTGGAATGCCTACGACTTCGTCGATTTTCTCGCCTCGTGCAAACAACATTACTGGCAGATTCTGCCCCTTACGACGACCAGCTATGGCGATTCGCCCTATCAGTCGTTCTCGGCCCGCGCTGGCAACCCCAACTTTATCGACTTTGCCGAGCTTATCGAGGCAGGGTATCTGGAGCAGCGCGATATCGATGGCGTGTACCTGGGTTCTGACCCCAGTAACGTCGACTACGGTGCCATCTTTGGCGGCCGCCGTCAGATTCTCGACCGCGCCGCCGAGCGCTTTGCTGCCGACAAGCCGGCCGATTTCGATGACTTTATCCAGGCCAACGAGGACTGGCTCATCCCCTACTGTGAGTTCATGACCGTCAAAGAGGAGTGCGGTCTCAAGGCGTTTTGGGAGTGGCCCGCGGAGCTCCGCACCCGCGGCGAGGCTTCCGCCAAGGTCTGCGCCGACCATCCGGCGCGTATGCTCTACCACCAGATGACGCAGTACTTCTTCGATCGCCAGTGGAGCCGCCTCAAGGCCTATGCCAACGAGCGCGACATTCTCATCATCGGCGACCTGCCCATCTATGTCTCGCGTGACTCCGTCGAGATGTGGGCGACGCCTGAGCTCTTTAAGATCGACGCCGCCGGCAATCCCGTGAGCGTCGCCGGCACGCCGCCCGACCAGTTCTCGGCCACCGGCCAGTACTGGGGCAACCCCATCTACGACTGGGACGCCATGGAGTCCGACGGCTTCTCCTGGTGGGAGGGCCGCATTCGCGCCGCCCTCGACATGTACGACGTCATCCGCTTGGATCACTTCCGCGGCTTCGAGGCCTATTGGGAGGTGCCGTTCTCCTCGCCAGATTCGTCCTACGGTTCGTGGACGCAGGGTCCCGGCCTCAAGTTCTTCAAGACGCTCGAGGAAAAGCTCGGCACGCTGCCCATCATCGCGGAGGACCTGGGCTTCCTCACCCCCGGCGTCATCGACATGCGCGACAACTCGGGCTTCCCCGGCATGAAGATCCTGCAGTTTGCCTTTGAGGGCACCAACTCGTACTACCTGCCGCATAACTACATCGCCAACACCGTCGCCTATGTGGGCACCCACGACAACGAGACGGCGCGCGGCTGGTTTGAGGGAACGGCCACCCCGCGTCAGCGTGAGCAGGCAGCCCTGTACACCCATCAGCAGGCCGGCGAACCCATGGCAGATGCACTCAATCGCACCATCGCCGCCAGCGTGAGCGACACGTGCATCTACACCATGCAGGACCTGCTCAACTTGGGCAACGAGGCGCGCATCAACACCCCTGCCACGCTGGGCGGCAACTGGACTTGGCGCATGCTCGACGGCGCCATCACCCGCGAGCTCGAGCACAAACTCACCGACTGGACCGAGACCTACTTCCGCATCCCGTCGGAAGCCGAAATCGAGCTTCCTCAATAGAAGCCACCGCGCCCGACCCCTCCTCACCGTGCGGACGCGCTTGCTTTTCCCGCGCGAGGCCACCCCAATCCCCTCGCGCGGGCTTCTTATGAATTGCAGACATGAAACAACCCATCACAGGAGAAAACATGCCCCAAATTAACCTCATGGAACTCGCCGAGCAGTCTTTTGGCACCTCGCTCGAGCAGCTCGACGACCGTCGCATTTACAAGCTGCTGGTCAAACTCGTGCAGGAGCGCTCCGCTGCCTGCCCGCTCAACAACGGCAAGAAAAAGCTCTATTACATTTCCGCCGAATTTTTGATCGGCAAGCTGCTCATCAACAACATGATCGACCTCGGCATCTACGACGAGGTTAAGGACCAGCTCACCGCCGCAGGCCACGACCTCAACAAGATCGAGGAATTCGAGGTCGAGCCGTCGCTCGGCAACGGTGGCCTGGGTCGCCTGGCCGCGTGCTTCCTGGATTCCATCGCCACGCTGGGCTTGACCGGCGATGGCGTGGGCCTCAACTATCACTATGGTCTGTTCCGTCAGCGCTTTGTCGACAACCAGCAAAAGGCCGTCCCCGATGAGTGGCTCGGCGAGCAGGACATCCTAGTCGACGATGACCGCTCCTACACCGTCGAGTTCGGCGATTTTGCCGTCACCTCCAAGCTCGTCAACATCGATGTGCCCGGTTACGGCCAGCCCACCAAGAACCGCCTGCGCCTGTTCGACCTGGCGAGCGTCGACGACGGCCTGGTCCCCGGCAGCTCCATCGACTTCGACAAGACCGAGATCGCCAAGAACCTCACCTTGTTCCTCTACCCCGACGATTCCGACGAGCAGGGCCGCCTACTTCGCATCTACCAGGAATACTTCATGGTAAGCAACGCCGCCCAGCTCCTGATCGACGAGGCCATCGAGCGCGGCAGCAACCTGCACGATCTGGCCGACTACGCCGTGGTCCAAATTAACGACACGCACCCCACCATGGTCATCCCCGAGCTCATCCGCCTGCTCACCACCGAGCATGGCATCGAGTTTGACGAGGCCGTGACCATCGTACGCTCCATGGTCGCCTACACTAACCACACGATTCTTGCCGAGGCGCTCGAGAAGTGGCCGCTCGCCAGCCTGCAGAAGGTCTCCCCTGCCATCGCCGACATTATCGTCAAGCTCGATGAGATCGCGAAGGCCGAGCACGATGACCCGCGCGTCGCCATCATCGACGAGCACAACACCGTCCACATGGCTCACATGGACATCCACTTTGGCTTCTCCATCAACGGCGTAGCCGCCCTCCACACCAAGATCCTGGAGGACACCGAGCTTCATCCGTTCTACGAGATCTATCCCGAGAAGTTCTCCAACAAGACCAACGGCATCACCTTCCGCCGCTGGATCCATGGGGCCAACCCCGCGCTCGCCAGCCTGCTCGACGATGTGATCGGCACCGACTGGCGCAGCACCGGCGATCTGAGCAAACTCGCCAAGTTCGCCGACGACAAGGACGTTCTTGAGCGCCTGGCCGCCACCAAGGTCGAGGCCAAGGCCATCATGCGCCAGTTCATGGCGCTCGAGCAGGGCGTGACCATTCCCTCCAACGCCATCATCGACGTCCAGGTCAAGCGCATCCACGAGTACAAGCGCCAGCAGATGCTCGCGCTCTACATCATCTGGAAGTACCTCGATATCAAGAACGGCAACAGACCTAAGCACCCCGTCACCATCATCTTTGGCGGCAAGGCGGCGCCTGCCTACACTATCGCGCAGGACATCATCCATCTGATCTTGACGCTGTCGCAGTGGATTGCAAACGACCCCGACGTGGCTCCCTACCTGCAGGTTGTCATGATCGAGAACTACAACGTCACCGCCGCCGAGCGCGTGATCCCCGCCGCTGACATCTCCGAGCAGATCAGCCTGGCCTCCAAGGAGGCGAGCGGCACCTCCAACATGAAGTTCATGCTCAACGGCGCCCTAACCCTGTGCACGCTCGACGGTGCCAACGTGGAGATTGCCGAGCTCGTGGGCGACGAGAACATCTATACCTTTGGCGCCTCTTCCAAACAGGTCGAGCAGCTCTATGCCGACGGCACCTATGACGCCGGTATGCTCTACCGCAAGCCCGGCATTAAACTGCTGGTGGACTTCATCACCAACCCGGCCTTTATGGCGACCGGCAATGCCGAGCGCCTGCAGCGCCTGCACGACGACATTAAGGGCAAGGACTGGTTTATGGCCCTGCTCGACATTGAGGAGTACATCCAGACCAAGGAGCGCGTGCTGGCCGACTACGAGGACCAGGACGCCTGGATGCGCAAGACGCTCATCAATATCGCCAACGCCGGCACCTTCTCGTCCGACCGCACCATCTCCCAGTACAACGACGAGATCTGGCACCTGAACTAATTTCACTTCCCTTACCCATCCTCTTGAGAAACGGAGTCGTGGCAACACGGCTCCGTTTTTTGTGCCCGCACGTTATCCTGTGACCCGACTCGACCGAAGAATCTCGATCTGTAACAGCTACTCGGTAAAAACGGCCCCAGCTGTTACAGATTGAGACATACCGGCCCCTCCCCTTGGGTTTATCTCAATCTGTAACATCTAGCAGCCGAAATTCACCTTCGGTGTTACAGATTTAGATGAAATGGTTAGCTCAGCGGAACCGTCTCGATCTGCAACATCTAACGTCCGAAATCGGCCCTACCCGTTACAGATCGAGACAAACGACCGGTCAGATAACCCCAACACAAAGAAAGGCTCCCCTCTCGCCCAGTGGACGGGAGGGGAGCCTTATATGTGACCGCGGCAAAAGGATGGCAATACCGCAGTCGCCCAAAGGGAGGGCCTGGATGCACCGGGCCTAGATAAGGTTCTTGCCAGACACCTTATCGAAGAGATGGGTCGCGTTCTTCTCGAACTTGAACCAGATAGAGTCGCCCGCCTTGAGCGCACCCTTGGCCTCAAGGTCGACAACGGGAATGATCAGGACGAACTGGCCATCGGGAGCGGTCACGTGGACATGCTCGGTCGAACCCATGAGCTCGGTCACCTCGACGGTACCCTGGAGCGCACCCTCCTCGCCCTTGTCGGCAAGCAGAATCTGCTCGGGGCGCACGCCGGCCGTAATCTCCTTCACGTCGCCGCCGTCCCAGTTGAGAGCAAGCTGAGAGCAGGTCTCGGGGGCGAGCGCCACGTTCATATCCTCGGTCTTGACGGTGAAGCCGTTGCCCGAGCGCACCAGCTGGGCATCGAAGAAGTTCATCTGCGGCACGCCGATAAAGCCGGCGACGAAGATGTTCGCGGGATGGTTGAAGACCTCCTGCGGGGTGGCAATCTGCTGGACGACGCCGTCCTTCATGACCACGATGCGATCGCCGAGGGTCATGGCCTCGGTCTGGTCGTGAGTGACGTAGATGAACGTGCCCTTGATCTCGTGGCGCAGCTTGATGAGCTCGGCACGCATCTGGTTACGCAGCTTGGCGTCCAGGTTGGACAGCGGCTCGTCCATCAGGAAGACCTTGGGGTCACGCACGATGGCGCGGCCGATGGCGACGCGCTGGCGCTGGCCGCCCGAAAGCGCCTTGGGCTTACGGTCGAGGTACTCGGTAATGCCCAGGATCTCGGCAGCAGAGCGAACCTTACGGTCGATCTCGTCCTTGGGGACCTTCTTGAGCTCAAGCGTAAACGCCATGTTCTCGTACACCGTCATATTGGGGTACAGAGCATAGCTCTGGAACACCATGGCAATGTCGCGGTCCTTGGGCGCCACGTCGTTGACGCGCTTGCCGTCGATGAGCACGTCGCCCGAAGTGATGTCCTCCAGGCCAGCGACCATGCGCATCGTCGTGGACTTGCCGCAGCCAGACGGGCCAACGAGAACGACAAACTCCTGGTCATGCACGGTGAGGTTAAAGTCCTCCACCGCGAGCACGCCGTCCTCGGTAACCTTGAGGTTGTGCTTCTTCTCCTCGGTCTTCTTCTTTTTGCCAAAGAAGCCCTTCTTTTTGGACTCGTTGTTGGGATACACCTTCTGAACATGTTTGAGAACGATCTCGGCCATGTCTTTACCTTTCGATATGCGGCGCCGCGCTGAGGGGCGCCGCAGAAACTTGCAAAACAGTTACGGCATCAGCCCTTGACGGCACCTGCCACCACGCCGTCGATGATGTACTTCTGGCAGAGGATGTACATGATGACGATAGGGATAACGACCATCATGATGCAGGCCATCATGGGACCGAGCTCGACGTGGCCGTAGCCGCCGCGGAAGTACTGAATCAAGATAGGAATGGTCTTGTACTTGGTGGAGTCGAGGGTAAGGTAGGGCAGCAGATAGTCGTTCCAGACCCACATGGTCTCGAGAATGCCGACCGAAAGATAGGTGGGCTTCATGATGGGAAGGACGATCTTAAAGAACACCTGGACCGGGTTGCAGCCGTCGATCATGGCCGCCTCTTCGATCTCGAGCGGAATGTTCTTTACAAAGCCGGCGAACATAAAGACCGCCAGGCCCGCGCCAAAGCCAAGATAGATAAAGCAGATGTTGAACGGCGTGTTGAAGCCGATGCGGTCCGCCAAATTGGACAGCGTGAACATGAGCATCTGGAAGGGCACGACCATCGAGAAGACGAACAGGTAATAGAAGAAGTTCGAGATCTTGTTGTTGACACGAACCACATACCAAGCGCACATGGAGCAGCACACCAAGATCAGCACGACCGACGTGACCGTGATGATGAGCGAGTACATAAATGCCGAGGCAAAGCCCTGCTCGTTAAGAGCGTGCAAGTAGTTTGCAAGGCCGTTGAACGTCTCGGGCGTGAGCAGATCGAACGCCGTGGTGGTGCTGATTGCGGTCGCTTTCTTAAAGGAATTGAGCGCGATCATGAACACGGGGTAGATCCACGCGAGCGACAGAATCGTAAAGAAGATTGAGAGCGCGCGGTTGATAACCTTATCGCGTTTCATTACTGCTGCACCTCCTTGGACCTCGTGGCCTTAAGCTGAATCATGGAGATGGCTACGACCAGGATGCAGAAGATGACTGCCTTGGCCTGGCCAATGCCCTGCCATGCGATACCGGCACGCGAATAGAACGTGTTGTAGATGTTCAGGGCGAGCATCTCGGTGGAGTGCGCGGGGGCGCCGCCGGTAAGGGCGAGGTTCTGGTCGAACAGCTTAAAGCCGTTGGTGATGGACAGGAACAGGCAGATGGTGATGGTCGGCATCAGGTTAGGGATCTTAACCTTCCAAAACGTCTGCCATGCCGTGGCACCGTCGACCTTGGCGGCCTCGATGTAGTCGGACGGAATGGACTGCAGACCAGCGATGTAGATGATCATCATGTAGCCGACCTGCTGCCACAGGGTCAGGATGATAAGGCCCCAGAAGCCAGCAGCAGAGTTAAGGGCGATGAGCTGGGCGCCCACGTTGGAGAGCAGGCAGTTGATCAGAATCTGCCAAATGTAGCCCAGCACGATGCCGCCGATCAGGTTAGGCATAAAGAAGATCGTACGGAAGATGTTGGTGCCCTTGAGAGCTTTGCGGGTGAGCGCCTGCGCGATGGCGAGGGCAATCACGTTGATGAGCACCGTCGATAGGAAGGCAAACGCCACGGTAAAGAAGAACGACGTGGCAAACTGCGGATCGGACAGTGCGCGCACGTAGTTCTCGATACCGACAAAGTGCGTGTTGTTGATGGTAATAAACTGGCAGAACGAGAGATAGAAACCCTGGATAAAGGGGATCACGAACCCGATCATAAACGCCAGACACGTGGGCAGCATAAAGAGCGGCCACCAGCGCTTGAGTGCTTTGCCCATAGAAGGGTCCTTTCAATATGCAGGGGGCGGGCAAACCAACGTCTGCCCGCCCCCTGTCGCTAATCAGATAGCTTGGGCAGCAACTACTTACTCAGAAGCAGCCTTCTCGGTCTTCCAACCATCGACGAAGGCGTTCTTGACGCCGTCCCACTTGCTGTTGTCGGCAGCATAGGCGATCAGAGCCTGCTTGAGGTTCTTCTTCCACTCCTCAGAGGGGATGTAAACGAAGTCCCAAGCGACGGTCTTCTTGCCGTCCTTGGCCATGGCAACGGCCTGCTGCGAGAAGACGTTGGTGGTCTCCTTGGCGCTCTTGAACGGAGCGGTCAGACCCATCTTGTCGGCGATGATGCTGGTCGGGGTGTCAGCGGTGACGCACCAGTACATGAAGTCCTCGGTGGCCTTCTGGGCATCCTCGGAAGCCTGGGAGCTCACGCACCAGTAGTTCTCGCCGCCGGAGCACAGGCCCTGGTTCTCCTCGCCGTCGACGCCGATGTAGATCGGCAGCATGCCGAGCTGATCATCGGTCATGCCGGCCTTGGTGAGGTCAGCGTAGGCCCAAGAACCGTTCTGATAGAAGACGGCCTTCCCGGTTGCGAACTCGTTGGTAGCGTCGTCGCCGGTCTTGGAGGCAAGCTGCGAAGGATCGCAGGTGGAGTCGGTGATGTACAGGTCGAAAATCTGCTTGAAGTTGTCGAGATACTCGCCCTTGATCTCGTCGTCCTCCTGGTTGTGCTCCTTCTCGAACTCGTAGTAGAGCGGGAGGTTGGCGAGGTGGGTGGTGTAGCGCCAGCTGGAGGAGTCATCCATGCCAGCAGAAGTGAAGGCACCCTCAACACCAAGCTCGTCCTTGCGGGCCTGGATGTCGTCGGCACAAGCCTTCAGCTTGTCGAAGGAGTTGATGTCCTCGGCCTTGTAGCCAGCCTTCTCGAGCAGCTGCTTGTTGTAGATGATGCCGTAGCTCTCCTGAACCCAGTCGATACCCAGATCCTTGCCGTCGGACTGCAGAGCCAGGGAGTCGTCGATGAGCTCACCGCGGAGCTTGGTATCGGACAGGTCGGCGCAGTAATCCTTCCAGTTCTTAAGACCGGTGGGGCCGTTGACCTGGAACAGGGTCGGAGCGGAGCTCTTGGACATCTCGGACTTGAGCTTCTCCTCGTAGGTGTTGGAGGCGGCGGTCACAATCTTGACCTCGACGCCCTTCTCCTTCTTGTACGCCTTGGCGATCTCCTTCCACTCCTTGTCGACCTCGGGCTTGAATTGGAGGAAGTAGACCTCGGCAGCGTCACCAGAAGCAGAGGAGCCGGAGCCGGCGGAGCCACCGCAGCCCACGAGGCCCAGACCAAGAACCGCAGCCGCGGAACCAGCAAAGCCCAGGAACTGCCTTCTGCTCATTTCGTTCTTCATTACAATCCACCCTTTCACACCGTGGCGGCACCCTTTGCCGCCGCCTTCGGAGATTGGCTCGGGGACTTTGCCCCTTTTGCTGATTTGTACGATACGCTATTTGGCTACTTGTTTGAACAAGTATTACTTGAGGGGTAGAAAAACTTCGGTGAACGGTAATTTCAACTTGATACTTGACAAGTTTTGTATAAACAATTATTTGTTATCAAATGCAGCGAAAACGCCCGGTCAAGCCGATGCATCGTCGGTTTGACCGGGCGTTTTCGCTTTGAGGGCATGAGTCTCGTCAGGCTGCGAGCTAGCCGGCTATCGCTTGGAGTTGACGCGGTAATGGAAGATCTCGGGATGCGTGCGGGCATGCGTGACCTCGAACAAGATGCCGTCCGAGGTGTACGACTGGCTCTCCATGACGGCGACACAGTTGTATTTGCCGAGGTCAAGATAGCTGCAGTCCTCATCGTTGGCAAGCTCGACGCTCACCGTACGGCGACTCGCCATCACTTTGACGCCGCGTTTGTGCTCCAGATAGTCGTAAATTGACTTTGCGGCGATCTCGGGCGTCAGGCCTTTGGCGATCGACTCCAGAAAATAGCCGTGGTCCACCTGGCGAGCGCTACCGTTAAGGCTACGGACGCGCACCACGCGAATCAACTCCTCGCCCACCTTAAAGCCCAGGTGACGAGAGAGTTGCTCGGTGCAGACCAGATGTTCAAAAGACTTAACGTCCGTCGATGCAACGGCATTGTTGCGCTTTGCAAACTCGCCAAACGACTCAACCTCTTCGAGTGCGCCCAACATGTCGGTTTCGCCCTTAAGCCAAATAACGCGCACGCCTTTGCCGTGTATGGGCTGCACAAACATCCCGTCGGACAGCATACCCAAGGCGCGACGGACGGTATTGCGAGTGCATCCGAACTCCGCGGTCAGCTCGGCTTCGGTTGGCAGCATCTCCTGAAACGCATAGGTCCCATTAATTATGCGCGAGCGTATTTCTCGATAGATTCCTTCGTATATCGCTTTTGGCATTGTTTCACCTCTATATTGTTCATTTCCGGCTAGGCACGATAGCATTTCTTAAAGTTGTTTAAACCGAATATCGGTAAAGCGACAGGATTTAACCGTTGACGGTTTCTGTCATGCCCAAATCGGTTTCGCTCAAAACTGCCGGTACGACAATCGTCTGGTCCTCTACAATGAATCCATTGTTTAAACGTTTCCCCACGCGCAACGCGCCTCGATATTCGGAAGGCAGAACATGCTGCAAAAAATCCAACGCTTTGGCGGGGCAATGTTCGCTCCCGCCATGCTGTTTTCTATATCAGGCCTCATGGTCGGCGTCTCCGCTCTCGCAACGACTGCGGACATCGTCGGCGATCTCGCCGTATACGGAACCCCTTGGTACGTTTTTTGGACCATCATCCAGCGCGGCTCGTGGACGGTCTTTAAACGCCTCCCGCTCCTTTTTGCCGTAGCGCTGCCCATCGGTCTTGCCCAAAAACAACCGGCTCGTTGCTGCCTCGAGGCTCTCGTCGCCTATTTTGCCTACTGCTTCTTTTTGAGCGAGATCATTAAGCTGAGCGGAGACAACCTTGGACTTGAGTACCCGTCATCTTTGACCTCCGCCAGCGGTATCACCGTCATCGACGGCATCAAGACGCTCGACACCGGCATTATCGGCCCGCTGGCGGTATCGGCAACCGTCGTCGCCATCCATGACCGCTTCTACGATGCAAAGGTTCCCGATTGGCTCGGCACCTTCTCGGGCTCCTCGCTGGTCTACCTCATCAGCTTTTTTGCCGTGTTTGCCCTTGCCGCTATCTCGGCCGCCATCGTGCCCTACGTATACGATGTAACCGATACGCTGCGTCACGCGCTTGCAGGCGTCGGTCCCTTTGGCGTGGGCATCTTTGTCTTTTTAGAACGAGCACTCGAGCCCATGGGGCTGCACCACCTGCTCTACATGCCGATCTACTACGACAACCTGGTCATTAACGACGGCATCTACGCCACGTGGAGCAGTTTGCTCCCCATCCTCTCCCATAGCACGCGCCCCCTTAATGAGCTTGCGCCGTGGGCCGGTTTTACCGCCACCGGCTGGGTCAAGCTCTTTGGCCTTCCTGCCATCGCAGCTGCGTTCTACTCCACCGCAAAACCCGAGCGCCGCGCCGGCCTCAGGGTCATCCTTGTTCCCGCCATCATCGCCTCGGTGGTTTGCGGCGTTACCGAGCCACTCGAGTTTCTCTTTATGTTCACCCACCCCGGGCTCTTTTTGCTCTACGCCGTCTTATCGTCTTGCCTTGCCACAGCCATGAATCTCTTTGGCATCGTCGGCATCTTCTCGGGCGGCCTCATGGAGATGGCAGCCTTCAACTTTATTCCGCTCATGCGCACGCATGCCGGTGCCTATCTTTTGGCGCTCGGTATCGGCCTTGCCTTTAGCCTCATCTTTTTTGTTAGTTTTCGAGCACTCATCTTGGTCTATGACCTTAAGACTCCGGGCCGCGAGGATCATGTCGTCAATCGCGCGGCAATCGATCGTTTAACGGGAAGCGACTTTGCCAAAGAGCAATCTCCCAATGACGAGGTCAATAGTCGATCCGATCAAGATCACGTCCTCGCTGAGCGGGTAATTCAGCTTTTAGGTGGCGTTGGCAATATCGTGGGCGCAACCAACTGCGCCACGCGCCTGCGCGTCGAGGTCGCAGACCCTTCCATCGTTGCAGATAACGCGTCGTTTGTCGCGGTGGGCGCCAAGGGCCTCATCATTACGGGCAAGACCGCCCAGGTGATTATCGGCATCTCCGTTCCCCGCGTTAAAGAGCATTTTGACCAGATCATGGGCCTCGAGCCGGAATTTGTGCCCACCACCTCGGCCTCCCCTGCCGCCAGCACAGCCCATAAGCGCGGCGATATTTGCTTCTTCGATATCGACGGAACGCTCGCCTGGCAAGACCCCAGGCTCGCCCAAGACCTTCCCGAAGACGAGCGGGACCTCTCCCCCTATCCCAACGAGGCGGTTTCGCAGGCAATCCGCGAGTTTGTCGCCAACGGCAACATGGCCTTCATCTGCACAGGGCGCACCCTCAGCTGCATCCACCCCAAACTTCTTGAGCTGCCCTGGACCGGCATCGTCTGTCTTGCGGGCGGTTACGCCGAGATCAACGGACACGCAATTCGCGATCTGTCGATGACGCCCAGTATGCTGCAGCGTCTTGCCCCCTACCTTGAGCAATCGGGCGAGGTCATCCGCTTCGAGGGCCTCAACGGCGTCGTGCGCATGAGTGCCGATGCCCCCGATGCTCCCGGATACGCGCGCACCCTGGGCGACGCAGTCACGCAGCTGCAACATTACAGTGTCTACAAGATCTTGATGTCTACATCGCTCGCCAACCACATCGCTCAAGATAAGGCACTTGAGCCGCTGCTGTGCTTTAACGAGCTCGAACTCGAGGTAACCGAAATCTCGCCCCGCGAATGCACGAAGCGCGGGGGTATCCAGTCTGTACTCGACGCCCTCGATCCCCACCACGGAACCGTATACGGCATTGGCGACGCCAGCAATGACGTCTCGCTGATGAATGCCGTCGATGTCGGTATCGCCATGGGCAATGCGCCGGACTATCTCAAGGATAAGGCCGATTACGTGACCGACACCGTCGATCATGACGGTGTCGTTTCGGCGCTCGAGCATTTTAGGCTGATTTAGGCACGCTCCATCAAACGCACGCCCGTTGTCCTAAATCGCCAAAACTGCCGCGCCAAACGCCCTGATGTGGCAATATGTTGTCTGCATATTGCATCAATGCAACCTCAGAAAGAATGCGAGAACCCGTGTCCAGTCCGTTTACCAGCTTTTTAGCCCAGCACTTTGACCAGATTAACGACTATCTGGCCACGTTCTTTGACGGACAGGCGACCTCTGCCGATATCGAGCGCTACCTGTATGCGCCGCTCTCGGCTTTTACGGCCAACGCCGGCAAGCGCCACCGCCCGCTTATCTGTATGCTCGCCGCAACCGCAGTGGGCGGTAGCTTTGAGAGCGCCCGCAGCGCCGCGGCAGCCATCGAGCATTTCCAGTCGGGCGCGCTGATCCACGACGACATCGCCGACAACGGACAGCTTCGTCGAGGCAAGCCCTGCATGCACCTTACCGAGGGCACGGGCCTTGCCATCAATTGTGGCGACCTGGCGCTCACCATGGTCACCAAGACGGTTCTCGACGACCCTACGCTGGAGTCCGACGTGAAGCTGCGCGTGCTCCACGAGCTTACCGAGATGATCGTCCGCACCATCGAGGGTCAAGCACTCGACCTGGGTTGGGTCCGTGACGGGCGCTTTGATATCTCGGTTGATGACTACCTGGACATGGCTACGCACAAGACCGCGTTTTACAGCGGAGCCACGCCGCTTGCCGCCGGAGCCATTATCGGCGGCGGCAGCGAGGAGCAGATTGAGGCGCTGCGCGCCTTTGGCCTGCACACGGGCCTCGCCTTTCAGATTCAGGACGACCTGCTCAACCTTGTCGGCACTAAGGAAGCCGCCAACAAGGACTTCCGCACCGACATCACCGAGGGCAAGCGCACGCTTGTCGCCGTACACGCCCTCTCTGATGAGCGCCACCACAACGAGGTCGAGGCGATTCTTTCCTCGGGCACCGATGATCCCGCGCAGCTCGCACGCGCCGTGGAGATCTTCCAGGAGACCGGCTCCATCGATTACGCCCACACTTACGCGCTCGACCTGACCGCCAAGGCCAAAGCGGCCATCGAGAACGTTGAGCTTGATCCGCACGCACGCGAGCTGTTCCTCTCCATGGCAGATTTCTTTGTGGAGCGCCTTAACTAGCGGGGGTAATAAAACCTGTCAGCAGCGTATTTGGGTACAACTTGCTACACTGTTGAGTGCATGTTTATGCATCCCTTTGCGTTGTCTATCCGACACACGCTCAAATAGTACGAATGGTACGCCGAAAGGGGTTCGTTCATGGAACCTATTACAACGGGCATGCAAGGAGCAGCCGTCGAGGACGTGCAGTCTCGTCTCCTGCAGCTCGGCTACACGATTGATGCCGCCGAAGTCACCGACAAGTACTTTGGAGCCACCACTGAGCAGGCCGTCAGCACCTTCAGGCTCGACAGCGGCCTTGCTGCCGGTCATGCCGTCGATATCCCCTGTTGGAGCGCCCTTGTAGACGCTTCGTATAAGCTGGGCGACCGCACCCTCTATCTGCGCATGCCCAATTTCCATGGCGCCGATGTGCAGGCCCTGCAGCGCGCTCTCAACGTTTTGGGCTTTGCCTGTGGCGAAGACGACGGCTACTTTGGTCCGCATACCGAGGCCGCCCTGCAGCAGTTCCAGGAAAATGTCGGCCTGTTTGCCGACGGCATGGCCTTCCAGGACACCTACGCCTACATCAACCGCCTGCACCATGTGTGGGAGGGCAAGCCCTCGGTCACCGAAGCCGAGTCCCGCATCGGTTTTGCTCGCGCCGCCAACGTGCTCGAGCGCTTCCAGATTGCCGTTATCGGCGAGGACCCCATCGCACGCAGTGTTGCGTCGCGCATGTGGAATATCGCCACGGCAACGACCGACAACAGCGGCATGATGCTCTGCGACTCCGAGGTCCCAACCGACGTTGACCTGGTGCTCGAGATCGCAAGCGACGAGCTGCCCGCCGACGCCGCACCGCGCGCCACGATTGCCCTCGCCGAGTGCCACAACCTGGCCCAGCGCATCCGCACTGCCAATGTCGCCGCGCAGCAGAAGCCGGCACGTATTCGCATTGAGCTCACGGGCATGACGCGCTACAACGGCACCTTCACGGCCAGCGACGCGCAGACACTCGCCGTACGCCTGCTCGATGGCGTTTGCGATGCCCTCGCAGATTAGGTAAACTAAACGAGCTGCTTTTGGGCAACACCACACATTGGGACGTAGTTCAACGGTAGAACTCCGGTTTTTGGTGCCGGCTGTTGGGGGTTCGAATCCCTCCGTCCCAGCCAA